>JAUWSR010000021.1 GCA_030609975.1 Acidobacteriota bacterium
AAGTGCTCTGAGCTGCCTGCGTGTAGATTCGGAATAGGGGAAAAAGTTGTACTCGACGGCTGGAGCCAAAGTGAATCGTAGGTCTAAATTGTTATAAGTCGCAGACTCCGCCTCGAACCATCCACCTGCTGAGAAGTGTTCTCCCAGGCTTTTCACGACCATGGTCGCCAGATCTTTTTCTACCTGGGTGCTTTCTAGGTGTTCATCCTCGTAGTCATAGATCCTTTCGTCAAAATCACCCGATAATCCGATCCGAATTTTCAGATCCGGAGTGATACGATTGGCAGAAAGGTTGACATCCAGTGAGCGGGTTTTCCGGCTGACCTCCCCGCCCATGCGGCCGTCTCCGCTGATGCTGAACACCCAGAAATTCCAGGGATCAGAAACCGCCGTGGGCCGGAGTCTCTCACGGAAGCTCAGGTTGATGTACTCTGCGATCGGAGTTTTAATGATGTAGGGGAACAGGCCTCGCTCCAGAACCTCGACCTGGGCTCTTCGAATCTCGTCCAATGTGTCGTTCGGTCCGGAAGCGACTACCAGAGTATTGTCAATTCCCTTGTAATTTTCCAACCCGATAAAAGCAAAGGTGTATTCCCGGCCACCGCTGCCTGTGGTTTGATCTGTGACCAGAACATGGATATCCGCGTCCTTTCTATCCCGAACCCAGTTGACATAGGTGATCTCTTCCCGAAAAAAATCCCGGTCACACCTACGGCAGTCAAGAAAAACCCGGGGAGCATAATCCCGCAGTTGATCGAGCTCGTTTCCATTGTTTTGAGCGTAGAGCTGTGTGTTCGATACAGAGAAAATCAACGCGGCGATTCCGATTACAAACAGCCAACTTCGTTTCATCAGTATTCCTCCTCAATGAACCTGTAGACTGAAATCTATCCCATGAGATACACTAGGATAGCAGGAGGACATTAAAAGAACGTGAAAAATGGATTAAAAAATATTAATATTGCAAAAAAGATCCAAAGATAAAAGAGGTCTATTCAAACAGAGTTGAGAGGGGGAATAATTTGTATATCTCAGGCGGAAACCCATGTCAGCGCAACGTGAATAGGATCAACGTTCCAATCGAATTTGTGCCGTTTCGCCAGGATCCATGGATAAGATAAGGATGTCTCGTTCAACTTTAAAACTGTCTTTAGGGATACCCCTTACCTTATAAGCAGAATCTCCAAAAGGATTTTGCAGCCGGCATTCGCCACCTTTTTCTGAGAAAACATCCACTCCTGTTGTCTGCCCCTCAGATCGTATTGCAGAGATTAAAAAAGCACCTTCTGTGCGCAGGGTGCTGAAGGCGGCATCTTGCCAGTTCTCAGGCACGGCCGGGAAAATTCGGATCGTACCTGAATAGCTCTGGAGCAGCATTTCCTGAACTCCCGCGGCAAAGGCAAAATTGCCTTCCAGGGTGAAAGGACGGTAGGTGTAGCGGCTGTAGCCTTGGCCGGACTGATCGCCGTTGCAGTGGAAACTGCTGCGCAGACAGAAGGCGGTGGCAAAGATCTCTAAGGCCTCCTCTGCGGTGCGGCCGTCCCGTGCTCTGGCTGCCAGGTTGGCCAGCCAACTGAAACTGTAGCCGGTCCAGTAATCCGTACCCAGGTGTTTGAGATCTGCCAGGGATGCCGAGATGATCTTTTGATCTCTAAGGCCGTTTTCCCAGCGGATAAGTCCCAGAGGGTGGATGGCCATGAGGTGCGAGAAATGGCGATGGGATTCCAAGAGGGGATAGCCCTTGGCAACGAGCAGTTTTTGGATCTCCGGATCCAGGGCAAATTCCGGCATCTCTTTCAGTCGCGTTCGCCAGCGTTCGGAATCCTGGCTGAGATTCAATTCTCCGGCCAATTCGGCTGCTTTTTCAAAGACGAATCGGATCAAGGCCAAGTCGTAGTTGGTGATGGACGGAAACCAGGCATCCAGCCGGTTGTCATTTATCTCGGGTGAGGAGCTCAAGGGCAGGGTGCGTTTGCCCTTGCTGTCCATCTCTGTGACCGCTTCGAAAAAGATCCCGGCGGCATGAAACCAGGGGTAGGCTTTCTGTTTGAGAAATTCCCGGTCCAAGGAGTAGCGCCAGTGCAGGTAGAAATGGTGCGCCAGCCATCCGGCGGTGGTGGCGGAGTGGGTGTATTGATGCCAGCCCCCGATCTGGTTCTGATTTAGGTCGGCCGTCATGGGGACATTGAGCCCGGGCAGCCCAAAGAAACGCAAAGTCCAGGCTTGGGCGTTGGATTTGGTCTCCCAAAGCCAGTTCAAGAAGCCTTCCTCTTCTTTCAGGCGGTTGCCGCTGTAAGCCGGCCAATAGCTGAGCTCCGTGTTGAGGTCGTGATGATAATCCCCTTTCCAGGGCGGCAGAAGGCCGTTATCCGCGGTCCAAGGACCTTGCAGAGTGATAGGCGGAGTGTCGGAGCGGGCAGCTGAACCAAATTTATAGGTCTCCAAGTACCACTGATGTTCGAGGGTCTGGTTGGGGAGCTGTAAAAATGACCGATCCCAGAAGCCGGCCCACCACGCAGTGTGGCTGTCCAGCGCTGATTCGAATCCGGTTTCCAAGGCTTCTTTGCACCTATCTGTCGCAGTTTTCAGCGGATCCGGACTCTCCTGAGATGTGACAATTGTCCATATCCCCAGCCATGTATCTCCTTGGTTTTTCCACATGAGCACGACTGCAAAGGAAAAATCTCCCCAACCCTTCTGATGGTAGGCTATCCAATCCTCTCCTTCGCTTTCCTGGGGTGGAGGATATCCCAGCAGACCCACTTCCATCACACGTGTGTTTTGAGGATCTTTATTCTTGACCGGTCCACCAAAGGCCGGAACCACAAGTTTGGGTTTGACCTCTGTCTTGGTTTGAATCCGAATCACCCCTGTGGGACGGGACGCATGTACAAATACCTCGGCAATAGAGCCATCGTTAAGTTCGATGGTCGCCTGCGCGGTTTCCAGCTCGAGTTTAGCATGGTTGAACTCCTGCTGTCCTTCCAGTTGCAGTTCGATACGGCCGGCCGGGATCTTGGTCGGACCCGGATTCCGGTAGGGCTTTTCGTAAACGTGCTGCAGGTCCTCTATCCGCTTTTCCGCTACCCACTCACGCATGGTTTGGTAGGAGTACTCTGGTGAGTTGAACTCAGGGACCGGTCTCAGATCCCACAGGTCGGTCCGGTCCAAGGATATTTTTAAGGGATTCCCATCTCCCCACACCAAAGCTCCCAAAAGACCATTCCCCAGGGGCATGGCTTCATCCCAGACCTCCGCCGGTGTTTCGTACTCCAAACTGTGCTGGGGCCGTGCAAGCTCCAGATCAAACTCGGGAGCAGGCGAGCAGGCCAGGAATAAGACCAGAAAAATGATAGTGGATCCTTTCAGCATTTTCCTCACCTCATCAGAAATTTAACGCTATTGTAACATTGCCGCATATCCTGCTCAAACAGGAATCGCCTTAACCTGGTTTACTAATATACATGCTGGTTACCATTCCGCTCTTTTCAGTTGAGATAACCCTAGGCAAAGCCACGCGTAAGGATCCGGTGGGAGCCTACAAGGCTTTGGCACCGGGAACTCCCTGGTTTCTGAATGGATACCTGAATGTGCTGACCTTGATCCTGATGCTTATTCTGAGGCGCGGCCTAAAAAAAGGCATTGAACTTGCGAACAGCGTCATGATGCCCGCCCTGCTCCTTATCCTTGGGGCTTTGTTTATGACGCTGTTTGTGGGCTGGGTTTGGCGCATCCCCAATTTTGCCCGGGCGGCGGGTATCACTTCCAAAGCGGTTGTATTTATTTGGTCTTTTCTGGTGAAATATTTGATTCCGATGATCATTTTTATGGTTTGGCTAAATCTGTTGGGGATAAACCTTGAAATCTCGCGCCTATTCCAATAAAGTAGGGACTTATTAATAAGGAGGCACAATGGGAGTTCTGGAGCAAATTGCATCCGACATCGTCGAGGGCAACTCAGAGTCGGTACATGCGCTGACTCAACAAGCGGTGGATGAAAATATCGCGGCTGTCGATATCCTGAACAACGGTTTGGTGGCGGGAATGAATGTTGTCAGCGAGCAGTTCAAGAACAACGAGATCTTCATCCCTGAAGTCTTGGTCTCGGCTAGAGCTATGAAAGCCGGAATGGAGATCATTCGGCCTCTGCTGGCGGAAGCTCAAGTTGAATCCCGTGGAAGAGTGATCCTGGGTACGGTGCAGGGCGATCTGCACGATATCGGCAAGAATATCGTAGCCATGCTGCTGGAGGGGGCCGGCTTTGATATCATCGACCTGGGTGCGGATGTCCCTATCGAAAAATTCGTGGAATCCGCGAAAAATGAAGGTGCCGACATCATCGGCATGTCCGCACTCTTGACCACCACCATGGTAAACATGCGTTCCACCATTGAAGCCTTGGAGAATATCGATCTCAAGAAAGGCCTTAAGGTCATGATCGGGGGAGCTCCCATCACCCAGACCTTCGCCGACGAAATCCATGCGGACGGCTATGCCCCTGACGCCGCCGCAGCCATCGACCTCGCCCTCTCTCTTATGGGGACAGTCCCCAAGAAGTAAAGAAAACAAACAAGTTGCAACGGATTTTTGCTTATATTCATATCTTAAACTGCTCGTTTTAGGGGCCAAAAGTAGGATTTAAGGGGCAGTCTGCTATAATAAGTTTAAAAGAATTGGAATGTGATCCAATGGGATGCTTGCGAAGGAGAGGATCGATGAAAAAAAGATTTTTGTTTCTAGGTTTAGGAGTTCTGTTTTTTCTAGTTATGTTTACTTCGCTCCCAGGCCAGAATAACAAAACAGGCGTGAACTGGCCCAGTTTTCGCGGGGAAGATGCTAAGGGTTTTTCCGATGGTTTTGCCTCGCCCATTTCCTGGGATGTCGAATCCTCTAAAAACGTCAAGTGGAAAACCCCGATCCCGGGCCTAGGTCATTCCAGTCCGATCGTGTGGGGCAATTTTATCTATATCACGACTGCGATCAGTGGTGTCGAAGATCCCGAACTGAAGGTGGGATTATACGGCAGCATCAATCCGGTGGAGGACGAGACCGAACATCTGTTCAAGGTTTACTGCCTGGATAAAAACTCAGGCAAGATCATTTGGGAGCACACCTCCCACAAAGGCATTCCCAAGGTCAAACGACATCCCAAAGCAACACACGCCAATTCCACCCCTGCCACAGATGGGGAACATGTGGTGGCGTTTTTCGGATCTGAGGGGCTCTACTGCTATAGCATGCAGGGCAAGCTGCTCTGGAAAAAGGATTTTGGTGTGCTTGATTCGGCCTTTTTTATGGTTCCCACGGCTCAGTGGGGTTTTGCCAGTTCTCCCGTCATCCATGACGGTGTGGTGGTCATTCAAGCCGATGTCCTGGAAAATTCATTCCTGGCAGCCTTGGATGTAAAAACCGGCAAGGTATTGTGGAAAACCGGACGAAATGATTATCCCACCTGGAGCACGCCCACGGTCCAGGCTGTGGGCCAAGGAAAGCAGGTTATCGTAAATGGCTTCAAACATGTCGGTGCCTATGACTTTAAAACGGGGAAAGAGATCTGGAAGCTGAGTGGTGCCGGGGATATCCCGGTTCCCACGCCAGTCGTTGCCCACGGCCTGGTGTTCATAAACAGCGCCCACGGCAAAATGTCTCCTATCTTTGCTATTAAACTTAGCGCCCAAGGAGATATATCTTTAAAGCCGGGAGAAGATTCCAACGAGTTTATCGTTTGGAGCATCAACCGAGGCGGTGCCTACATGCAGACGCCGCTGATATATGGTGATTATCTGTACAATCTGCGTGGAAACGGGGCCTTCGAATGCTATAAAGCCACAACCGGCGAGCGGATCTACCGCGAAAAAGTCGGCAATATGTCGAGTTTTTCAGCCTCGGCCGTGGCTGCGGACGGCAAGCTCTATCTCCCCAGTGAACAGGGAGATATCTTTGTGGTCAAGGCCGGACCCGAGTTCGAGGTCCTGGGCCAGAACCCTATGAAAGACATCTGCATGGCGACACCTGCTATATCCGAAGGCGTGGTTTTTATCCGAACCCATCATTTTCTAGCTGCGGTCCACGAAAAATAAGGCATCTTCGCCCTCCCGACCAACCTCCCCCGCCTTACTCACCCACCACCCTTGTATTTCGGAGCTCTGGAAAAATGGCGATTATCTTTCAGTTCGGAGATATATTCCCTATCGCTTTAATAGAAATGCGGGTGTGACCGAAGTCATCGGAAAGCTATCTTTTAGAGCTAACGTAACATTCTGATATTACTATGGTTATAGGTAATATCGAGGTTTGTGATGAACAAATCAGGGTAGTACAATTTGAGATTGAGACTATGTTATCGGCCAAAAAAAAGGTATTATAGCGGGTTGAGTTATGCAGTTTTTATGAGGTGCATTAAATGGACATGGTCAGGAAGAGCATGAAAAAATTAGCGAGCGCGGCAGCTCTGATAATGAGTATCGGTGCTGGATTCTTGCTGGGGCAGATCGATTCGCAATGGCGGGGACCCAATCGGGATGGCGTCTATCCGGAGAAAAACCTGCTCCCAGCATGGCCAGCCGAGGGGCCGGTGCGGCTTTGGCTGGCTGAAGGATTTGGCGACGGATATTCCTCACCGGCTGTCACTGCGGAACGCATTTATCTCACGGGTGAAATAAAGGGGGAAGGCTTTCTCTTCGCTCTGGACGTCGAAGGAAAACAGCTCTGGAAATCATCGTACGGCAAGGAATGGGCCGGCAGTCGACCCGGTTCCCGTACCACTCCCACGGTCGTTGGCAACAGGATCTACCTGATGAGCGGTCATGGGGGTGCTGCCTGTTTTGACACCGGGGGGAAAAAGATCTGGGCGGTGGACCTGGCCCAGAAATTCGGCGCCAGGAATATCGAATGGGGCATGACCGAATCGCCCCTTGTGGATGGGGAGCGGGTGTTCTTTACACCAGGTGGCCGTAACTCCACCATCGTAGCTTTGAACAGGGAGACAGGGGAAACGATCTGGGACATAAAAATCAACGGCGAAACCTCCGGGTATTGTTCTCCCTGTATAATTAAGCATGGCCAAAGACGGCTCCTGCTCACCATGACCGCTGGTTCCCTGGTGGCGGTGGATGCAGATACAGGTGAATTTCTTTGGCGACAATCTCATGTCACCGACTATGATGTCAACGCCAATACACCCAAGTACCATGAGGGTTATGTATTTACCGACAGCGGCTACGGAACCGGAGGGCAGATGTTCCGGATTTCTGAGGATGGGTCCAGTGCCAAAAAGATCTGGACTCAGAAAAACTTGGACTCTCAGATGGGCGCTGTCGTGTTGGTTGATGGATACATTTACGGCTCCGGTCACAAACGCCGGGGCTGGCACTGCCTGGACTGGAATACCGGAAAAATTCAGTTTTCGGCAAGGCAGGTAGGCCACAAAGGCAATATCATTTTTGCCGACGGTAAACTCTATCTATACAGCGAGCGCGGAGACATCGCCCTGGTCAAACCCAATCCCCAAGAGCTCGATGTCATCAGTTCCTTTCGGATCAAAGAAGGCTCGGGCGAACATTGGGCTCATCTGGTCATAAAAGACGGACGCCTCTACATCCGGCACGGGGATGTTTTGATGGTGTATAACATTTCGCGATAGATGAACGAAAAACAACTGCACCTTGTCACTTCCCTAAGCGCTGCCTTAGTGGGTTTGGTGCTGCTGGGCTGGTGGCTTCTGCACAATCCAGTTGCCGGCTTCAGTGAGAGTATCCCCGGCATGGACAACCGGCCGGAGTTCCTTGCCAGTGAACTGGCTGATGTGGATATCGGCTCGGTGTTTGCAGCCTTTGAGGGAACACCGTCTCAAGTTCCCGGTGCCTGGCCTCGATTTCGAGGTGTAGATTTTGACAATATCAGCAAAGAAAATGTCCGGCTGGCTGACAACTGGAGGGAAAGCGGGCCTAACATCCTTTGGTCCATAGACTTGGGGGAGGGCCACGCCGGCCCTGTTGTCTCTGAGGGAAGAGTCTATGTTTTGGACTACAACGAAGAGGAACGCGCCGATATCTTGCGCTGTTTTTCATTGGATGACGGACGAGAGATTTGGCAGCGGGGATACCCCCTGTTTATCAAAAGAAACCACGGCATGTCACGCACCATTCCTGCAGTCAGCGGAGAATATGTCGTAGCTCTGGGGCCCAAATGTCATGTGATGTGCGTGGATGCGGACACAGGAGATTTTCGCTGGGGGATCGATCTTGTCAAAGATTTTGGCGCCGAGGTTCCCCTCTGGTACACCGGCCAATGTCCTCTCATCGAAGACAATATCGCCATATTTGGAGTGGGAGGCAGTTCGATTCTTTTGGGAGTTGACTGCGCTACGGGTGATGTTGTTTGGCAAACTCCCAATCCCAACGAATGGAAGATGTCACACTCCTCTGTTTTGCCTTTCCGGATCTTAGGCAAAAAAATGTATGTTTACTGCGCCCTAGGCGGCATCGTCGGCGTATCCGCTGAAGGGGAGAATATCGGACAGGTTCTGTTTGAATCAACGTTGTGGAACCACAACGTCATCGCCCCTTCTCCCATCCATTTGGGAGATGACCGGATCTTTGTCACGGCAGGCTATGGCTCTGGAAGCGCCATGCTGAGGCTCAAGCCCGAGAATGACAGTTTCTCCGTTGAGTCACTTCAGACCATAAAGCCGGACCAAGGTATTGCTTCGGAACAGCAGACTCCGCTCTTTTACCAGGGACATCTTTTCTCCATCCTGCCCAAAGATGCAGGGCCGCTTCGCAATCAGTTTGTCTGCTGTCATCCCGACGATCTCAGCACATTCGTGTGGTCCAGCGGCAAGACCAATCGCTTTGGCCTGGGACCCTATCTTATTGCGGATGACAAGATATTCATATTGAGCGACGATGGCGTTTTGACTGTTTTGAGAACGAGCACCACCGAGTACATCCAGTTGACTCAAGCTAAGGTCTTGGAAGGTGTGGATGCTTGGGGACCGATGGCCTTGGTGAACGGTCGGCTGCTGGCACGCGATTCCCACCGGCTGGTATGCATCGATATTCGGGCGGGGAGTTAAGAGAGATAAATGGATACAAAAAAGCCAAAAACGGACCGTCTGATCACAGGCTTGATCATTTTTCTCTCGGTTGTGGGGATCCTGTATTTTGGTGGGCGAGCCATATATGAGAATACTCGGAGGAACCAAGAGAATCCCTTTGAATACGATGTCGAAGGCTTTAAGCGAAGCGGAGCGGACCGGGTTTCGCACCACGAAGTGCGCAGGATCCAGCTTGATCTGGAACATGTTTTGGCTATCGCTATCGGACCCAACGATGAACTTTATGTTTCCGGTGACAGTTTCATCTGTGCCCTGGACAAGGAGGGCCGAGTTCTGAACAGGATAGAGACAGTAGGCCCCGTTCACTGTCTGGCTGTGGACGAGAACGGGGATGTGTATGCCGGTTTGAACGATCATGTAGAGGTTTTCGACAATCTGAGAATCAAAAAATCCAGTTGGAATTCACCCGGTAAGGAGGCCATCTTCACCTCTATCGCAGTTTCTCCCACTGCGATCTTTGTAGCGGATGCCGGAAACCTGGTCATATGGAAATTCGATAAGGCTGGAGATCTTCTGCAAAGGATCGGCGACAAGGATGAAGCTAAAGACGTCCACGGCTTCATCATCCCCAGTCCTTATTTTGATGTCGCTATCGATCCGGATGGTTTTCTCTGGGCGGCGAACACCGGCCGTCACACTCTTGAAAATTTCACTCCTGATGGGGATTTGCGGACGGCCTGGGGAGAATTCTCAATGGAGATCGAAGGTTTCTGCGGATGCTGCAATCCCACTCACTTTATCATTTTAGAGGATGGGACCTTTGTGACCAGTGAGAAAGGGCTTCCCCGCGTCAAGATCTACAATCGTCTCGGTGAATTTGTTTCAGTTGTAGCTGGACCCGATCTTTTCCGGGAAGGCACGGTGGGCCTCGACTTGGCCCGGGATTCCACTCAGCGGATCTATGTCATGGATCCTGTGCAAAAAGCTGTGCGGATATTTGAGGCAAAACCAGACTGGGAAGGGAGTGAATAGAGTGAACTTTAAAATTGAAGAGATCGAAAACAGGCGCGAATTCCTCAAAAAAAGCACTCGGACCCTCGCCTTGGGCGGCTTTGTCCTGCTGGGAGGCTTTCTTGGGATGCGCCGTTCTGATGGTGAAAACAGTGCTTCGAGCTGTGCCCTGAACCTGCCCTGTCGAGATTGTGCTTCGCTCTCACGCTGCCAAGAACCTCGAGCCCTGCCTTCTAAACAGAACGAGGATTTTGCCCAAGGTTTTGAAAATGAAAAAAGATAGGCGCGTTAAACCGGTCAACCGGCGGGATTTTATCCGGAGGGGTCTGCACATATTCTCCGGTATTACCATTGGAGGCTTAACCGGTCTCTTGTTCAGCAAATCCTCCTCCGAGGAGATGGTGTGGCAGCTCGATCCCAACATCTGCGTGCAGTGTGAAAAATGCGCGGTGAACTGCGTGCTGCCCCATTCCTCCGTGAAATGTGTCCATTCCTACTCGATGTGCGGATACTGTGATCTGTGCAGCGGCTACCTGCAGCCGGGCGCTAAGTCCCGAGATACGGGTGCCGAGCATCAGCTGTGCCCTTCCGGCGCCATCACGCGGACTTTTGTGGAGGAACCCTATTTCCAGTACACCATCGATGAAGAGTTATGTATCGGCTGTGGTAAATGTGTCAAGGGCTGCATTTCCTTCGGCAATGGCTCGTTGTACCTGCAGAACCGGCACGATCGCTGTTTGAACTGCAACCAGTGTTCGATCGCCCGCCTCTGCCCGTCGCAGGCCTGGAAACGTGTTCCGGCCAGCCGGCCTTATATACTCCGAGGAGATGAGAGCCAGAGGTATCAAAAGGGTTGAACATGAGATTTTGTTCTAGGTCAGCCAAAACGGTTTTTTTGCTTGTTCTCTGTTTTTTATTGTTCTTGCCCAGCATGAACCTGTCACAGACTCAAGAGCGCTTCCCCAAACCCGATTTTCAGAGCGGTTATACCCGTCCTGATCTTCTCACGCCCACACCTCGATCTCAGCTTCTCGAATACCTGGATGTTTTGGTTCTCCTGGTCGCGCTCGCGCTGGCCACGTATTTCGCCCACAAGCTGCGGTCACGGCGGAAACTTTTTGTGTTGATGGTCTTCTCCCTGATCTATTTCGGCTTTTTCCGCAAAGGGTGTGTTTGTTCCATTGGGGCTATCCAGAATGTCGGATATGCCATCTTCAACTCCGGTTACGCCGTTCCTTTAACCGTCATAATCTTTTTTATCCTCCCCTTGGTTTTTACTCTATTCTTCGGGCGGACATTCTGTGCCGCAGTCTGTCCGTTGGGTGCTGTTCAGGATGCCGTGGTGCTCAAGCCCACCAAGGTTCCGGCTTGGCTGGCCGAGGTTCTAGGTATCCTGCCCTATATCTACCTAGGGCTGGCTGTATTGTTTGTAGCCACCGGCGCAGGATTCATCATCTGTCAATATGATCCTTTTATAGGATTTTTCCGCTTCGGGGCCAGCTTCAACATGATGATCTTCGGCGCCTCCATCTTGCTTTTGGGGACAGTCGTGGCGCGTCCTTACTGCCGGTTCCTCTGCCCCTACGGAGTTCTTTTAAATTGGATGTCCCGCCTCTCCCGCTGGCATGTGAAGATCACGCCCACAGAATGCAATAAATGCCGTCTTTGTGAAGAGTCGTGTCCTTTTGGGGCTATCAAAACTCCCAATGAACCCCGGTACCAGGGTTCAAAGGAGAAGACGGTCAAAAGCCTGGCCGCACTGCTGGTAATGCTTCCACTTTTTATTGGGGGCGGCGGTTGGATCGTTTCCCGTCTCGACGAATCCTTGTCCCGTCAACATTTTACGGTGTCGTTGGCGGAGCAGATCCTACTGGAGGAACGCGGCGAAAGTACGGTGCTTACCGAAGAGACCAAGGCCTATCGAGCTTCGGGAAAGCCTCGGGAGGAATTGTTCCAGGAAGCCGTGTCCATCCAGGAAAAATTCAGGCTTGGAGGATGGTTTTTAGGCGGGTTCATCGGCCTGATCCTAGGTCTGAAACTGCTCAATCTTTCCGTCCTGCGCCGGCAGCTCGAATATGATGTGGATACCGGAACCTGTCTGAGTTGTGGACGCTGCTTTGCGTACTGTCCCTTTGAACATGTCCGGCTGGGTCTTATAACTCCGGAAGAGGCGGCCGCGCAGGGAGCACGGGATCCAGAAGCACGGGAGAAAAATGAAAATGAAAACGTGTAATATGTGGATTTCTAGTAGAATTATAATTAGCTTGTACCAATGAGGTTTTCAAAACTATGAACAAATCCTCTCGAATATTGTACAACATCACTAAAAGCGCGGCTGTAGTGGCCGTCGTACTGGCTGTCATCCTCAGCATTTTGATGATCGCGAATTACATCCAAACCAAATCGGTCGATCCCCTCAATAGCAAGGCCATCGCACAGCTCCTGGACCAGCTCCAGGAAAACCCCAACGATCAGGCGCTGAAGGAGCAGATCAGAGCACTCGATCTGCTAGCGCGTAAAGCTTATTTTACCCACCTTTGGCAGCTGCGTACCGGTGGCTATCTGCTTTTCAGTTTTGTGTTGGTGTTCTTGATCGCTTTTAAATATATGAGCTCGTTTAAATCCTATCTGCCCGATCTCAATGAAGCCGCCCCCGCAGACGTTACCTGGGAAAATAAACTTTTGTCCCGCAAATATCTCATCTACGGCGGCTTGGCGCTCTTTGCCATTGCCTTTGTCTTGGGAGTTTTATCCCAGAGTGATATCAATAAGATCGGCAGGCTGGGAGCAGCCCAACTGTCTGCTTTCCCCAGCGTCGAGGAATTACGCGAAAACTGGCCGAATTTCCGGGGACCGGAAGGGATCGGCATCGCCTACCATGCTAAGGCGCCCACGGAATGGGATGGAGAATCAGGCGAGAACATCGTGTGGAAGACTCCTATCCCACAATCCGGCTTCAACTCGCCCATCATATGGGAGGATAAGATCTTCCTGTCCGGTGCGGATAGGCGCACTCAGGTGGTGTACTGCATCGAAGCTGACTCCGGGAAAATCCTATGGGAACATACCCTGGACGATGTGCCGGGTTCTCCTGCCGAACGTCCTCGTACCTCCGAAGATACTGGATTTGCTGCGCCCACTATGGCTACGGATGGGCAGAGGATTTATGTTGTGTTTGCCACCGGAGATATCGGGGCCCTGGATTTTGAGGGGAAGCGCATTTGGGCCAAAAACCTGGGGATGCCTGAGAATCATTACGGCCATTCTTCCTCACTCATCACGTACCGGAACATGCTGCTGGTGCAGTATGATCAGAATTCAGGAGGCCATCTCCTAGGGCTGAATGCCCGCACGGGAGCTATCCTTTATGATACGCCAAGGGACACCGATATCTCCTGGGCCTCTCCTATCGTGGTCAACACCGGGACCCGGGATGAAGTGATCCTAAACTCCAATCCCTATGTGATCTCGTATGATCCCCAGACAGGACGGGAACTGTGGCGTGTCCGCTGCATGCTGGGCGAGATCGCACCCTCTCTGGCCTACACCGATGGGTGGGTTTATGCTGTCAATGAGTATGCTCGTTTGGCGGCTATTGACACCAACAATCCTACGGAAGTGGCCTGGGAATACATTGATGACCTCTCAGAGGTGTCCAGCCCAGTGGCTGCAAAAGGCTTGTTGTTCATGCCTTCCAGCTACGGCACTATCTCTTGCTTTGATGCCAAGACCGGGGAAAGATTGTGGCTGCATGAGCACGAGGAAGGTTTCTACTCCTCGCCGATCCTGGTGGGGGAGAATGTCTATCTTATGGATATGGATGGGCTGATGTTGATCTTCTCTGCAGCAAGAGAGTTTGAGCTGCTAAAAAGCAACTCTCTGGGCGAAAGAGCCATGACCATCCCGGCCTTTAAACACGGCCGCATTTATATCCGAGGTGAAAAACACCTCTTCTGTATAGGAGATTAGGGAACTGTGAAGCCTGATTTGGACAGCCTCTATCCCACGATCGAAGGTATCGTGCAGGAAATCGGCACGTCTGCAAGTGATGTGATCCCCATACTGCATGCTGTCCAGAAAGAATACAACTATCTGCCGGAGGAGGCTCTGCGCAGAGTGTGTGAGCTCACCGAGGTGACTCCGGCCTCCATCACAGGCATTTCCACGTTTTATTCTCAGTTCCGGCACACCCCGGTGGGACAGCACATCATCCATCTCTGTACGGGTACCGCCTGCCATATGAAGGGGGCGGAACGGGTGTATGATGCTTTTTGCCGGGAGCTCAACATCCCTGAAGATCAAGACACAGATCCTGGGGGGCTGTTCACCCTACAGAGGGTGGCCTGTCTCGGCTGCTGCACCATCGCACCGGTGGTCCAGATCGACCAGGTGACCTACGGACATGTTCAGACAGATGGAGTGGCCAATATCATTCAAGATTTTTTACAAAGCCGGGGCCGTCCCGTCGTTTCCAGTGCCGGCCGGAAGCAGCATGCTGAAGACAAAGGTGAGATCCGGATCGGATTGGGCTCATGCTGTGTGGCCAGCGGCAGCCGGAAGGTCCAGCAGGCCTTGGAGGAGTGTGTCGAGGAAGCCGGCATAAATACTCAGATCAAGCGCGTGGGCTGTGTGGGGATGTGTCATCGGACCCCCCTGCTCGAGGTGCATCTCCCGGATGAAGAGCCGATCCTGTATGACAAAGTTCAACCCGAGGATGTCAAAAAGATCGTGCTCAAACACTATCGACCCCGGGGCCTGAAGCAGCGGCTTAAAAACTCAGCCTTTGGACTTATCGAAAACCTGTTCCTGGATGACTCCCAGAACGGCTTCTCCCGCCATCCTCTCCACTTCCGGGATCCGAACATCGAAGCTTTTTTGGGCCGCCAGGTATCCATCGCTACCGAGTTTTTTGGAGAGATCGATCCCCTCGATCTTTCAGAATACAGGTGCCGGGGAGGATTTGCGGCTTTGGAGATGTGCCTGAAGCAGCTTTCGCCGGAAAACATCATTCAGGAAATAAAAACCAGCGGCTTGAGGGGCAGAGGGGGCGCAGGATTTCCCACCGGACAGAAGTGGAATATTGTACGTGGTATTGCGGACGAAAAAAAATATATCATCTGTAACGGGGATGAAGGGGATCCGGGGGCGTTTATGGACCGTATGATCCTGGAGTCTTATCCCTTCCGAGTGATCGAGGGGATGGCCATCGCCGCCTATGCCGTTGGAGCCCACGAAGGCTATTTTTATATCCGGGCAGAGTATCCTCTGGCGGTTCAGCGGGTCAAGGCCGCCTTGGCTTTGTGTCGTGAAGCCGGGTTGTTGGGAAAAAATGTGTTAGGCGGTGATTTTTCTCTGGATCTTACCATCATGGAAGGAGCGGGTGCCTTTGTGTGCGGTGAAGAAACGGCACTGATCGCTTCGATCGAGGGGCGCCGCGGCAATCCTAATTTTCGGCCTCCCTATCCGGCTCAGAAAGGATTATGGGGCCACTCCACGCTGGTCAATAACTGTGAGACATTTGCGACGGTGCCCTGGATTTTGCGCGAGGGAACCGATGCATTCAATCAGCTCGGGACCGCAGAAAGCAGAGGCACTAAAGTCTTCTCATTGGCGGGAAAAGTAAAGCGCGGCGGACTCATCGAAGTGCCGATGGGGATATCCATTCGGGAAGTCGTAGAGGAGATCGGAGGCGGGATAGAAAACGATCGGGAATTCAAAGCCGTTCAGATCGGCGGTCCTTCGGGCGGGTGTGTGCCTGCCGAAATGGCTGATACCAAAGTGGATTATGAGGATTTGACCGAGGTCGGGGCCATGATGGGTTCAGGCGGGCTTCTGGTCATGGATGACAGCGACTGTATGGTGGATATCGCCCGCTATTTCCTCACCTTCACCTGCAGTCAATCCTGCGGCAAATGCACCTTCTGCCGGATCGGTACGCGGCACATGTTGGATATCCTGGAAAACCTGTGTGCCGGTAAAGGCAGCCTGGATGATCTGCAAAAACTCGAGGAGATCGCCCTCAGTACCCAGCAGGGCAGTCTGTGTGGATTGGGCAAAACCGCCCCCAATCCCGTGCTGACGACTTTAAAGTACTTCAGGGAGGAATACGAGGCTCATCTTGAAGGCCGCTGTCCAGCTAAACGCTGCCAGGCGCTGATCACCTATTCGATCTCGGACAGATGTATCGGCTGTACTGTCTGTGCCCAGCACTGTCCGGTGAAAACCATCCCGGCTACACCCTACAAAAAGCATGAGATCTACCAGGCGAACTGCATCAAATGCGGCACCTGCCGCCTGGTGTGTCCGAACGATGCGGTGGATATCCTATGAATACGGTTACCTTCACCCTGAATAACCGACGGATCGAAGTCCCTGCAGATAAAACCATACTGGAGGCGGCTCAGGGCCAGGGTGTTTTTATTCCGACTCTATGTTTTGCCAACGGTTCGGAGCGCTTCACCTCCTGCATGCTGTGTGTGGTCCACGAGTTGGGCAGCGACCGCCTGCTTCCTTCCTGTTCGGCTCCGGTGGCGGAGGGAATGCGAATCGAGACCGATAACAAGAGAGTCGAGGATGCCCGCAGGGATGCCTTGAATTTTTTGTTGAGCGAACATATCGGCGACTGTGAAGCACCCTGTCAACGCGCCTGCCCCGCGCAGATGAACATCCCTCTGATGATCCGGCAGATCCAAGCTCAGCAGATGGAAGCTGCTATAAAAACCATAAAGCAGGATATCGCCCTGCCGGCGATTTTGGGACACATCTGTCCCGCTCCCTGTGAGAAGGGCTGCAAACGAAAATTTTATGATGCGCCGCTCTCAATCTGTCTTTTAAAGCGTTTTGCAGCCGAGGTTGATCTGGCACAAGCATCCCCGTATCAGCCGCCGGTCGATGATAAAAGCGGTAAGAAAGTTGCGATCGTGGGGACCGGCCCTGCCGGGCTGGCTGCTGCCTACTATCTTTTACAGAAGGGCCATGCATGTTCCCTGTTTGAACAGAATTCCGAGCCTGGCGGTCAGCTTCGTTATGGAGTGCCTGAGGACAAACTGCCGCGCTCTGTTTTGAACGCAGAGATCGAGCGGATACTTTCCCTGGGAGCCGAGTTTTTTATGGAACAAAGCTTGGGCAGGGACGTGGGACTGGAGGAACTTTGTAAGGATTATGATGCTCTGGTCTTAGCTGTCGGCACCCTCGAACCTGAAGCGCTCAAGAGCTTTGGGCTTGAGAAAACAGCCCGGGGCATTGCTGTCGACAAAAAAACCTTTGAGACCAGTATCCCCGGCGTTTTTGCGGGCGGGAACGCTATTTTCCCGGCGAAGATGGCTGTCCGAGCCGTTGCCCACGGCAAGAATGTCGCGGCTTCGGTCGATCAATTTCTTAACGGGAAACAAGTTGTCGGTGTTTCCCGCCGTTTCAACTCTGTTATGGGAAAAATGCAGGAGAGTGAGGCCGAAGAGTTTTTAAAGGAGGCAGAGGATCTGGAACGGATAGAACCCTCTGGCGGTTTAGGGCCCGGCTTTGCTGCAAAAGAGGCTGCAGAGGAAGCTTCGCGCTGTTTCGGATGTGACTGCCGCAAACCGGAAACCTGTAAGCTGAGGCGATTTGCCGATGAATACGCTGCTGATCAGCAGCGCTTCAAATTTAGAGAAAAAAGCAAACTGCAAAAAGTGGTGCAGCATGACCTGGTCATTTATGAACCGGGAAAATGCATCAAGTGCAGTCTCTGTGTGCAGATCACCAAAAAGGCGGGAGAAGAATTTGGATTCACCTTTATCAATCGAGGTTTCGAGGTGAGAGTGACAACGCCCTTTCATGAGCCGCTGCAGCGGGGACTTCAAAAGGCCGCCCGCGACTGTGTCGAGGCCTGTCCCACAGCAGCACTCTCCTGGCGGAAGAGGACGAGGACATAAAATGTTTAGACTGAAGATATGCGGTGTTTTTTTACTGGTGGCCTTTTTACTGGTGGCGTGCGGTCGCAAAGAACAAAAAAGCGCCTCTGTCCCCGGCAACCTTGAAAAGGCCAGTTGGCCGGTCTTTCGGGGGGATCCTATGCTGTCTGGGATCGCGGCCGATGAGCTGCCCGACAGTCTGGATCTGCTCTGGATGTACGAGACGGAGTCCGTGCTTATCTCCTCTCCGGTCATTGGTCTGGGTATGGTCTACATAGGCTCGACGAATGGCAAGGTTTATGCCCTGGGCTTGGGGGATGGTCGTCTCAAGTGGGAATATTTTACCGGGGATGATATCGAAGCTTCGCCTCTGTTGATGGACGACACAATTTTTATCGGCTCCCTTAGTGGAGATTTTTTTGCCCTGGATGCCCGCTCCGGGGAAGTCCTCTGGCAGTACAAAACCGGGAACTCCATATACGGTTCGGCCAATTATGCAGAGATACCCGATACGCAGGAAAAGCTGATCTTTGTGGGCAGCTATGACAACCGCATGTACTGTCTAAGTGCGGCCACGGGCAAGTTGAAATGGACCTATGAAGCCGATGATTACATCAACGGTGCTCCGGCCACGGACGGCAGGCATGTGGTTTTCGGCGGCTGTGACGAAAGACTGCATATTGTATCAACCGTGGATGGAAATAAGATCGGGGATGTTTGGGCGGGATCCTACATCCCGGGATCAGCTGCGCTCGTAGACGGAAGGGCCTATGTGGGTCATTACGACAACAAATTGGTGTGTATCGATATCGCCGAACAAGAGGTGATCTGGGAGTATGGAGATACACGAGGTGGCGGCCCCTTCTTTGCTTCTCCTGCAGTGGGCGAAAGACGTGTGGTCATTGGCTCTCGGGATGAGAAGGTGCATTGTGTTGACCGGGATACCGGGGAACAGATCTGGACGTTCCGCACACGAGATGAGATCGATGGGTCCTCGGTGATCGCGGGTGACAAAGTCATAACCGGTTCCATCGACGGACGGGTATATATCCTGAGCCTTGAGGATGGGCGAGAGTTGTGGTCTTATGAGATAGGTGCCGCCATCCTGGGAGGCCCCGCAGTGGCGGGTGGATTTGTAATCGTTGGGGCTGAAGATGGACGTGTTTATACTTTTGGAGAGAATATATGAAGATCGCTTACATCACTCCCGGCTCGGGAGACAATTTTTACTGTCAAAACTGTTTTCGTGACGATGAATTTCTCACCGCACTGATCTTGCTCGGACACGATGTGCACAGGGTTCCCATGTATCTTCCCTCTGGTTTTGAGCGGGAGGGGAAGGTCAGCAGTTCACCGGTTTTTTATGGCGCCATCAACGTCTACCTCAGGGAAAAGATACCCGGTTACAAGCATGCTCCCAGCTGGATGGAGAAAGTCTTCGATTCACAATCACTGCTGCGCTATGCGGCCAAAAAATCCGGTTCTACCGATGCTTCCGGACTGGAGGGAATGACCATGTCTATGCTCCATGGGGAAAGCGGCCGGCATGCTGCGGAATTGGATAATCTTGTCCGTTACCTGCAGGATAAGATCAAACCGGATGTGGTCCATCTGTCCAATGCCCTGCTGTTAGGATTGGCCTACCGGCTGAAGCATGACCTGGGTGCTAGAGTGGTTTGCTCTCTACAGGATGAGAATGAGTGGATCGATGAAATGGAGATGAGTCAGCAACCTGCAGTCTGGGGCCTTATGGGAGACAAAGCTGAATATGTCGATTCCTTCATCGCCACCAGTCAGTATTATTCAGAAAGATCCCAGCAGGAAATGGCGATCCCGGCCGAAAAGATCCAGGTCATAGACGGGGGCATAAATCTTGATGACTACCAAAGGTCGGCACTTCCATTCGAGCCGCCTGTGATCGGATATCTGTGTCGGATGTCGGAATATTTTGGCTTTGGAATCGTGGTGGATGCATTTTTGGAGCTAAAAAAAGACAGCCGTTTTCAAGACTTGAAACTGTTTGTTACCGGTGGATACACCGGTCTTGATAAACCTTTTGTGGACACCCAGGTCAAAAAGATCAAAAATCAAGGTTTCGAAAAGGACTTGAAGATCTTCCCGGAATTTGACAAAAGGAGCAAAATCGAATTTCTGAAGTCCTTAACCCTTCTCTCCGTGCCCGTGCCCAGTGGGGAGGCTTTTGGGGCCTATCAGGTGGAAGCTTTAGCGGCCGGGGTCCCGGTCGTTCAGCCCAACGTAGGCTGCTACCCGGAATTCGTCGCGGCCACAAACGGGGGTATCATCTACGAACCCAATGATCCCGAAACCGTGGCCCAAGCTTTTGCGTCCCTTCTCACCAACCCGGACCGTGTGAGAACCATGGGGGAACAGGGGAACAAGGTGGTTATGGAGCGCAATACGATGGCCGGAATGGCTAAAAGTATCGTGAATATCTATGAAAATCTACTCGGCTAAAAACAGGGAAACTGTGAACCATGTTACTTGAACTCAATCACATCGAAAAAAAGTTTGATCACCCCTCAGGAGAAGGGGAGATCCTCGTTCTCAAAGATATCTGCTTGGAGGTGCCAAAGGGCGAAGCAGTGGCTGTGATCGGTCCCTCAGGTTCGGGCAAAAGCACACTGTTGAATATCATCGGAGCCCTCGACAGTCCCTCTGC
>JAUWSR010000053.1 GCA_030609975.1 Acidobacteriota bacterium
CTCAGAACAGGGGATCAGACGCCGCTTCGTGTGCTCTTCCTGGTTGCGGTGATGGTGGCTGTGATCGCTTTGATCGTTTTTGGGGAAAGAGGGCAACGACGGATGCCGGTCTCCTACGCCAAGCGCGTGGTGGGACGCAAGTTCTACGGAGGCCAGAGCACTCATCTGCCTCTCAGGGTTAATACCGGAGGGGTTATTCCTATCATCTTTGCTGCTTCTGTCATCACGATCCCCACCACCATTGCCCAGATGGCCAACGTGCCTTTTCTGGCGAATATCGCTCAACAGTTCGGGATGGGGATGCCGCTCTACTTTCTGATGTATGTTGCCTCCATTATCTTTTTTACCTATTTCTACGTGTCCATAATCTTTAATCCCTCCGATGTAGCTGACAACCTGCGCAAATACGGAGGCTTTATTCCGGGCATCAGACCTGGCAAAAACACAGCGGATTATATCGATTCCGTGCTTTCGCGTTTAACCTTGGTGGGTGCTTGTTATTTAGCCTTGGTAGCCGCAGTGCCTGAGATCATGATCTCAGGACTTAAGGTCCAGACACTGCCGTTTATCGGTCCTTTCTTGGACCAGAATCTGCCCGAGTGGTTCACCATGGGCTTGAACATCGATTTTTACTTTGGTGGAACTTCGATCTTGATCGTTGTCGGAGTGGCCATGGATACTCTGCAGCAGATCGAGGCCCAGTTGGTCATGCGCCATTATGACGGATTCATGCGGCGCAGCCGCCTAAAAGGGAGGCGTGGATGAGGATCATCCTGCTCGGCCCTCCCGGAAGCGGAAAGGGCACCCAAGGTGATCTCATTGAGGAGAAATATGGATTCCCCAAGATCTCTTCCGGAGATCTTCTGCGTGAAGCTGTCTCTCAGGGCAGCGAACTGGGGAAAAAGGCCGAGGATTTTATGAACCGGGGAGAACTGGTCAGTGATGAACTCGTGGTGGCCATGATCAAGGATCGCATCGCTGCTCAGGATTGCCAAGCAGGCTTCACCCTGGACGGATTTCCCCGTACCATCCCCCAGGCAGAAAGCCTGGTGGCCATCGATCCTGCTTCCCAGGAAGTGGTCCTGGATATTCAACTGACCGATAAGCTCATAATCGAGAGAATATCGGCCAGGAGAATATGCTCTTTGTGTGGGAACATCTTCAATCTCAGGCTCAAAGTGCCGGCAGCGGAAAATCTGTGCGATCTCTGTGGGGGCGAGCTCATCCAGCGCAAGGATGACACCCCAGAGGTTATTTCTCGACGGCTTCGGGTCTATCGTGAGCTGACCCTGCCGCTGGTGAGATATTATTCCGAAAAGCGGGTCTATTTTCCTATTAAAGGAGAAAGCAAGGTTGAAGATGTCTTTGCTCAGGTCGAGGCAGTCTTGGAAAAGAATATCCCCGGACTCAGGATAACGTCATGATCATCTACAAGAGTGCAGAAGAGATCGAACAGATCCGCCGGAGCAACCGTGTGGTGGCCCAGGTGCTTTCAGAACTGCGCGATATGATCCAACCTGGAGTGGAGACACTGGAATTGAACCGGTATGCCGAAAAGAGAGCCCGAGAGTTGGGAGCGATCCCGGCCTTCAAGGGATATCGCGGCTACCCTGCCTCACTTTGCACATCCATCAATGAGGAGATCGTGCATGGCATCCCCTCGAAACGAACATTGCGTGCCGGCGATATCATCAGCCTCGATTTTGGGGCGGTTATCGATGGTTTCTATGGCGATGCGGCCGTAACCTTTGCAGTGGGAGATATCACTCCTACTGCCCGGAAACTCATATCGGTTGTCGAAGAGAGCTTTTATAAAGGATTGGAGAAGGCGGTTCCGGGAAACCGCATCTCAGATATCTCCGCAGCTGTGCAGACATATGTCGAAAGTTTTGGATTCGCAGTCATCCGTTCCTTTGTCGGCCATGGGATCGGTTTCTCACTGCATGAAGAACCGCAGGTTCCTAATTTTGGAGAGCCAGGTCACGGCCCCAAGATCAAGCCGGGAATGGTCCTGGCGGTAGAACCCATGATCTCCATCGGAGACTGGGATGTGGAGATCCTTACCGACAATTGGACGGCTGTGACCAAAGACAGAAGCCTGTCGGCTCATTATGAGCACACCATCGCTGTGACCGCGAAGGGTCCTGAGATCTTGAGCCAGAGGGCTGAAGACGAGGACGTTGTCCGGACAAAGGAGTTTGTGCATGCCTAAACAGGATGTCTACGAGGCTGAAGGCACGGTTCTCGAAACCCTGCCCAACGCCATGTTTCGTGTGGAATTGGCGAATAAACACAGAATCCTCGCCCATATCTCCGGCCGGATGCGCAAGCATTTTATTCGGATCTTACCGGGAGATAGAGTGCAGGTGGAACTGTCGCCCTATGACCTGACCAAAGGGCGCATAACGTATCGGTTTAAATAAGGGAACAGGACAATGAAGGTACGAGCATCCATTAAAAAGATGTGCCGGAACTGCCGGATCATCAAACGTAACGGAATACTTAGGGTTATTTGTACGAACCCGAAACATAAACAAAAACAAGGTTAAACGAGGTAAAAATGGCACGTATCGCAGGTATCACAATTCCTTCGGAAAAGAGAGTGGAGATCGGCCTGACCTATATCTTCGGGATAGGTCGACCCACAGCCAACCGGATCCTGGAAGCAGCCAAGATCGATAAAAACAAAAAAGTCAGCTCGTTGACTGAAGATGAGATCAATACCATCCGGAAGATCATCGAAGAAGGCGAAAAAATAGAGGGAGACCTCCGTAAGGAGATTTCTACCGATATCAAACGTCTGATGGACATCGGTTCTTACCGGGGTATGCGCCATAAACGGCGTATGCCTGTTAGAGGCCAACGGACCAAGACCAATGCGCGTACGCGCAAGGGACCGCGTGGCAACCAGATGAAAAAATGAGGAAATATGATGTAGGGTTCGACCACCGGGCGAACCTCTAATTGAATAGAAAAATATGGAGACATAGATGGCCAAGCCCAAAAAAAAGACAGGAAAGAAAAAAAAGGTTAGAAAGGATGTCGGCTTCGGAATAGCTAACGTCCAGTCCACCTTCAACAACACCATTATTTCTATCTCCGATCGGGACGGGAATGTACTCTGTTGGTCCAGTTCGGGGACAGTCGGTTTTAAAGGCGCACGTAAAGGCACTCCCTTTGCGGCTCAATTGGCATCGCGGGAAGTTGCCACCAAGGCTAGAGATTACGGAGTGCGCTATTTGGACGTGTTGGTCAAGGGTCCGGGTGCGGGCCGAGAGTCTGCTATCCGCGCACTGAAGGCAGACGGGATCGAGATCAAGTCTATTAGAGATGTGACTCCGATCCCACATAACGGCTGTCGAGTCCGAAAAAGACGGAGAGTCTAGGAGAAGAGGAAGGCAAGGAGAGAATCATGGGAAGACACAGAGACCGCACCTGTAGATATTGTCGCGTGGAAAGGACCAAGTTGTTTCTTAAGGGACATAAGTGCATGACGGATAAGTGTCCCGTAGAGCGCCGGCCTTATCCTCCGGGTGAGCACGGAAGAGCTCGCCGGCGGATTTTGGGCTATGGGATCCAGCTGCGGGAAAAACAAAAACTGAAAAGATATTATGGCATGTCCGAGAAACAGTTCCGGCTGTTTTTTAAACGCGCCGAGCGTAAAAAAGGAATCACCGGTGAAAATCTGCTGTCCATGCTGGAAAGACGCTTGGACAATGTGGTGTATTTGGTGGGATTCGCCCACTCACGTACGCATGCGCGACAGCTGATCACGCACGGGCATTTTCGCATCAATGATCATAAGGTCAATATCCCTTCCTTGTTGGTGGAAAAAGAGGATCTTCTCAGCTTGCAGGATAAATCCACTGAGCACGAGGAACTTGATGCCATCGTTGAGGCCTATAAAAACAAAGAAGTCCCTCCTTGGCTGGAAGTGGATTCGGAAAATCAAAAAGTACGTGTGGTTTCCGATCCCCAGCGTGAAGATGTGCCCTTGCCGATCGAAGAACATCTGATCGTTGAGTTGTATTCAAAGTAAGGTTAGCCAAGGGAAGGGTACGCTAGCTTCATGAGGGAAAGACATTAGGAGGAATCATGACTGAAATAGGATTTCAGAGGCCAAAATTTTTAGAGTGTGACAACAAAACTCTGACCGATACTTACGGAAGCTTTGGTGCACAGCCCTTTGAGCGGGGCTACGGTGTCACGGTGGGAAATTCCCTACGAAGGGTTTTGTTATCTTCCATCACCGGTGCTGCCATAACCAATGTTAGAATCCAGGGAGTTTTGCACGAATTTTCTTCCATTCCAGGAGTTGTGGAGGATGTGACGGACATCATCCTCAATCTGAAAAGTCTTCCTCTCAAGCTGGAAGGTGAAGAAGCCAAAACCTTGACCCTCAGAGTCGAGGGGCCGTCCAAGGCAACCGCAGCGGATATCGTCCATGACTCCGATATCACCATCCTCAATGAAGATCTTCACATCGCTTCATTGGATACGGATGGAGTATTGGATATGGAGATGGTCGTGCAGAACAAGCGGGGCTATGTCACTGCGGACCGCAACCACGACGGTGAGCTCAGCGTGGATTTTATCCCTTTGGATTCCTCGCATTCGCCTGTCCTAAAGGTAAATTACACTGTGAATCCTGCCCGGGTGGGAAAGAGGATCGACTATGAAAAACTGATGCTGGAGATTTTTACGAACGGCGCGATTTCACCTCCGGATGCGGCGGCCCAAGCTGCCAAGATCCTGCGGGATCACCTGGTGATATTCCTAAATGTTGTGGATGTGGGCCAGGAGAGCCAGGAAGGGACGCCGGATGTTCAGATTACTCACTTTGAGAAGATAGAGATTCTCTCCAAAACCATCGATCATCTGGAGCTCTCGGTGCGTTCGAATAACTGTTTGCGTTCGGCAGGGATCGAATTTATTTACGAGTTGGTACAGAAAACAGAAGACGAACTGCTGAAGACGAAGAATTTTGGACGTAAATCGCTCACAGAGATCAAAGAAACTCTCCAGGACTTGAGTCTTGGTTTAAATTTTGACCTGCATCCCAAATTGGTCGAGAAGATCGAAGCGGAAAAAAAGATCGAGACTCCCGAGGAAGGAGCGCTTGAATGAGGCACCAGGTTAAAAGCACACGACTGGGGAGAGGCTCCGCCCAGCGTAAGGCTTTGCTGCGAAGTCTGGTCACATCTTTTCTAGAAAAAGAAAGGATAACCACGACGCATTCCAAGGCCAAGGCCGTGAAGCCGGTTGCGGAGAAGATGATCACCCTGGCAAAGAAGAATACCCTGCACACGCGACGTCAAGCCTTGAGCTATATCTACAAAAAAACTGTGGTTAAGAAGCTCTTCGAGGATATCGGCCCGCGCTTCATGGAGAGGCCGGGTGGCTATACCCGCATCGTCAAGATCGGCCCGCGTTCCGGTGATGGAACGGAGATGGCTGTGATAGAACTCGTAGGGACGGAATTCAAGAAGAAAACCAAGAAGAAGGAAAAGCTGTCCGCGAAGGCCAAAGCCCAAGCCGCCAAAAAATGATCTAGCGGTTGGAGGTGACGATGAGTTTTTGTCCCGGATAGATCTTGGAGCGCGTGGTCAGCCCGTTCAGGTTGAGCAGGACACTGAGATTCATCCCGTATCTTTGCGCGATCTTGAAGGGAGTGTCTCCGCTTCGGACAGTATGGAAAGTTGCACCTTCCGGAGTCCCGGACTGGATGACCAGCTTTTGACCAACCTGGAGTGTATCGCTCCTCAGATTGTTTTGAGATCTGATTCTCTGAATACTGGTGTTGAAGGATCTTGCGATCAAGTAAAGAGAATCTCCCCGCTTAACCGTGTATACCAACCTGTCGCCATCCTTTGCAAGATTACGCGATTGTGAGGAGGAATAGGAGGTGCCGGAACGAGAGGGCACCCGGAGTCTCTGTCCGGGACGGATGAGATAGTTGCGGCTCAGATTGTTCATGCGCGCGATAGCCGACACCGAGGTTCGGTAGCGGGAAGCGATGCCTGAGACGGTATCACCCCGACGCACGTAATGGGTGACGTAGGTTGCCTCAGGGGGGACGTAGCGTTGTTGGGATTTAGCGGAGGCTTGGGCTTTTTCTCTCTGTCCCAGGGGAACCTTCAATTGGTATTCACGGTCCGGTGTCGACTTATGCCGGAGTTCCGGATTCATATCGGCTATGGTGCCAGAACTCAAACCCAATTGTGCGGAGAGCGATGAAAGCTTCATGGGTTTATTCACCGTGATGGTTTCATATTTCATCGAGGGATCGGGCGTGGGCAGATTCATACCGTATTTTTCAGGATTGTTTATGATGAGCACAGTGGCGATAAAACGGGGAACGAAACGGGCTGTTTCCCGGGGCAGCATCTGGTAAAGATCCCAGAAATTGTCCAAGTATTCGATCCGTTGGGCATTTATGACGCGGCGCACCCGATATTCTCCACAGTTGTAGGCGGCCAGTGCTGTGGTCCAGTCTCCGAACCAGGAATGGAGTTCTTTCAGATAGGCTGTCGCTGCACGCGAGGCTTTCTCTGGATCCATGCGTTCGTCGATGTAGCGGTCTCGCTTTAGCCCGTAGCGATATCCCGTGGAAGCGATGAACTGCCAAAGGCCCAAGGCACTGGCTCGGGAGTAAGCCCGGATCTTGAACCAGCTTTCGATCATGGGCATCCAGGACAATTCTTCTGGAAGTCCCTCCTTGCGCAGTTCTTCCAGGATCATCTCGCGATAGAGGCCTGATCGTTTGTAAGCATCTTCGAAAAGCTTTTTTTCGCGGGTCGTGAAGCTCTTTATTTCCGCCTCAACCCATTTGTTCTCCACCAGGGGTATACTGCCGTGATTTTCTCCGATAGCGGTGGCCTGAGATGCATATATTTCTTGGATCCTCTGGGCGATCAGAAGTCGAAGGTCATTCTTTTCCTGGAGCAGAGCGGAATCGGCTGCAAGTTCGATCTGAACGATGAGGCTGTAGGCTTCATCCAGGGACTCCAGGGCATGTTCAAGGTCGCCCTGGTCCCACGCAATCAGGGCCTCCTGGTAGGCGTTCATGGCCTCCTCCAGGGCTTCGGCGGGAGATGTGCGTTCAGGTGCTTCGTCTTTTTTCTGTTCGGGCGGGTCTTCGGCCAGCAGGATCTCCTGTTGGCTCGGCAGGGTGGGGATGGTTTCCCCTGTTTGTGCAGCCTGTTCCTCTGGCAGTTGCTCGATCGGATCAGGATCCGTTGCTTCGGTTGTTACAGTTTTGTGCGAGGAGCATCCCCAGAGAAATAGACTGAAACATGCCGGCAGAAGGAGCAGTATGAACAGCTTGTTTTTTTTCAATTTTCTGGCAAGAAAATCAGTTATAGCATTTCCGTTTAGGTTAGTCAATTTTCACCTCTATAGATATTCCAACCGAAAGGGCGTTGATAGTGTTGCTTTACTCATGATCTGAATAACATTTAGTCGCAGCGGAAGGTCGATTTTGGCTATGTTTTTTGGATGAACAGCTAAACTCGGGAATGCCACTCCCAGGCAGTACGGATGATGGTTTCAAGATCGGAATGCTGAGGATGCCACTTAAGTCTCTGCTTGGCTTGCAGATTGGAGGCTAATAGCAGGGGAACATCCCCTTGTCTTTGGGGCCGGGTAACAAAGTTTATGGATTTCCCGGTGACTTGCTCGACCCGGTGCATGACCTCTCTGACGGAATACCCCTGGTTAGCGCCTAAGTTGATGCAGCCGCTCTTTGCTCCCGTTTGCAGACCTTGAAATGCCAGCACATGAGCTTCGGCCAGATCGGTGACATGGATGTAGTCGCGCACAGCCGTTCCGTCCGGGGTGGGGAAGTCTGTCCCGAAGAGTTGGAAAGTCCTGCTTTTTTCCAAAAGCGAGAGCAGGAGATTGGGAACGAGATGCGTTTCCGGGTCGTGCATTTCACCCAGTTCTCCCTCTGGATCCGCTCCGGCAGCGTTGAAATATCGCAGTGAAAAAAATCTCAATCCATAGGCTCGTGCATATTCCTCCAGGATCTTTTCCACAAAATATTTGCTCTGGCCGTAGGGGTTGTAGGGATTGAGGGGATGCGTTTCAGGGATCGGTGTTTCCTCGGGGATTCCGTACACGGCCGCACTGGAGGAAAAGATAAAATCCTTGACACCGGAGGTCAGCATGGCCTCTAAAAGGTTGAGACTGGTGACCAGATTGCCGCGATAATATTTTTGTGGGTCTTGATACGATTCACCTACCTGAATGAGGGAGGCAAAATGCATGACACCTTGAAAATCGTGCTCCTGAAAAACCTGCTCCAGGGCCTTGCGGTCGTTAAGATCGCCCCGCACAACCGTTCCGCCCAGGACAAGCCGCTGCTTTCCACTGGAAAAGTTGTCAAATATGACCACATCAAAGCCCTCATTCCGCAGGGCTTTTACCGTGTGCGAACCGATGTAACCAGCGCCTCCAGTAACCAGTATTTTCATTTGATTCCCTCGTCGAGCAGTCTCTTCGCGACTTCTATTCCGGATTGCTTGCTTTCGAACTCGCTGTCCAGCTGTTTTTGGTAAAGTTCCTTTAGGATTTTTCCCATTTCAGGACCGGGGGGCATGCCGAGCTCGATCAGGTCGCGCCCCAGGATCATGGGTTTTATGCTTTCTTTGCTGATATTCAGTTCCTCGAACTTTTGCTGCAGCCACAGGGCCTCTTTGTCCAGCCCTGTTATCGGTGTTTCATCTCGACCTGCCCGGTCAGCCGCGTCCAGATAAATGAGGAGCGGGATCTCTCCATTGACCTCAGCCGCTAAACGGTTAAAAGCCCTTTTGGTCACCACCTCCCGATTCTGCCAGAGCTCGGAAGCACGATGGTGGGTTCGGATGAGCGGCAGGACGATCTTGCGAAGATCGTACCCTTCCCAGGAAAACATCTTGAAACGTTCGAAGATGTGCAGGGTGATCTGTTCACTGGCGAGGTCATGTCCGTTGTTGGTGATCACCATGCGATCCCGTTTGTACTCCCAGGTCGCAGTGGTAGGTTTGCCCACATCATGAAAGAGGGCGGCCAGTATGAGGGCCAGCTTCATCTGTTTGTTCAATTCCTGAATATCAGCCAGCCGGCTGGCTTGGTCGACGGAGATCTTGGTATGCTGCCATACGGTGTGGTGACCGTAATGGTCTTTTTCCGGATGAAAATTGGAATCTTGAATGGACAGGGTCAAACGGAAAAGCTCGGGGTAAAGTTGGCGCAGGGCGCCCAGCATAAAAAGCTCCTCCAATCCCTCTGATGGTTGAGGGGATTCCAGCAGGATTCGAAAAAGCTCTTCGTTGATACGCTCAACGCTCAAGCCTGTGAGATCCACCTCCTTGGCCGCACGATAGATCTCTGGATCGATATGATACCTTAGCACCGAGGCAAAACGGGCGGCTCGAATGATCCTCAGAGGATCATCGGGGAAGGCTTGAGGATTTGTCAGCCTCAACCTCTGATTTTGGATATCCTCACGTCCGCCAAAAGGATCGATGACACTTCCGTCACTCAGACGGGCAGCCATGCTGTTACAGCGGAAATCCCGTCTTTCCAGGTCTTTTTCGATGGGAAGTTCGGGATCGGCGGAGATGATAAAGTCTTTGTGACCGCGCAGTTCCACGCTCTTGGGGACATCTTTTCGGGGTAAAGCGATGTCATAGGTCCGGCTTGCAAGGGTGAACTTGATCACTCCGAAACTGCGACCCACCAGATCGACTTTGCCATGCGGGGTGAGTTTTGCCTCGATATCCTCAACGCTGTGGTGGAGGATAAGAAGATCGAGCTCATGATTCGGGGAAAAAACCTTCCGGAAGCTGTCCCGTACGCCCCCTCCCACGACATAGACATCATCGTCGAACAGCCGCACGAAAAGGTTTTTGTCGGGGAATTCCAGTCTGATTTTATCTGTCATCTCTCTGATTCCGGTCATGCTGATGATATACCAGTCATTCCAAGATTTCAATTCCTATGAAAGTCCATCTGCTATCTCATCGATGATATGGAGATAAGGGAGAAATTAAGGATGATATGAGCGACATCGGAGGATTTAGCCTTTCCGAACTGTTTTTGGAGGGAACCTGACGAGGTCTGGCTCGAGGACTGTAGTGAGCACGAGATGATAAAAGATCGGCTTCAATGTATCTAATATCAATGTGGCGCGAGATGCACATACATGCGGAGTTCCGCAGAGCCGAGAAAAACAGAGAGGGAATGGCGTTAAAAATCCGACCGGAGCGAAGTCATCTTTAATTTTCGCCTTCCAGGGCTTGATGCGTTATTGTGAACAACTATGAATCCTTGTTTAGGGTTGTCCTGGGGAGGAGGATAGGGTATCCTAAGCTTTTGAACTGAGGATGAGGTATATGATGCTTAAACGAGTGGTTTTAGTGCTGATGATCTTAGCCCTATCGACGGATTCGATCCGGGGATGGGCTCTGAAAGACGACATCAAGATCAAGCTGACGGAAAAGCGATACGAGCAGCTGGGCCCGGCGGGCCTTCAGCTGGTTTACTACATAGACCTCGTGAACAATTCCAGTAAGACCTATCGTCTTTCAGGCTACAACTATCGTTTCGTAGTGAATGAGATCGAATATTTTCGTCTTCCTGGGGAGTTAGGAGGCGGCCTGAGGATCGATCCCAATAAATCCACCCTGATCAAGCTCCCGGTTCAGATCACCTACGAACGTCTCTTCCAGACAATAGCCGGGGCCAAGGACATGACTTTGGTTCCCTGCTATATCATGGGTGAGATGGAGTTTTCGGAGAGGAGGCGTGCGCGAGGCAGCTTGCCCTTTGCTTTTAGCGCCCAATTCCCCATTTTTGAGCAGCCCATTCTGGAAATCGCGCCTCTTTTAGCCAATTCCCTGACCATAGGGGGAGCCGACCTGAATTTTCAGTTGAAGATCAATAATCCCAACAGCGTCGAGTTGGAAGTGGATGAGCTCGACTACGAATTGAAGTTCGGGGGGCATGCCATCCAGAAAAAGAAGGAGTACGGAATTGGCACGGTGCCGCCGCAAGGGGATGAGCTTTTTAGCATAGCTCTGCTTTTTAACTTCTTTGAAGTGGGGCAGGATATTCAAGGTCTTCTCAATCAAGAAACCATGAACTGTCGTTTGACAGGCCAAATCGTTTACCTCAGCGAATGGGGCCGGATCCCACTTTCCTTCGACGTGGAGCAGCGTGTTCCTATTGTAAGAAACGAGTGAATGATCAGTGTCATTATTCCCACATACAATCGAGCGGGCTTTTTAAAGGAGGCCATTCTTTCAGTCCTGGACCAAGACTATTTCGTAACCCATCCTGATTTTGAACTATGGGTGGTGGATGATGGCTCCCAGGATTTTACCCGGGATCTCGTGAAAGACTTTGGGAACAAGGTGTTATATCTTTATCAGAGTAACCGGGGCGTAAGTTCGGCCCGAAATAAGGGATTGGAAGTGAGCTCGGGAGAGTTCGTCGCTTTTTTGGACTCGGATGATCTTTGGAAGCCACAGAAAATATCCCGGCAGATGGATTTCATGTGCGCCCATCCCGAAGCCGTGTGCTGCTGTACCGAGGAGATCTGGATACGGCGGGGAAAATTCGTCAATCCCAAGAACAAGCACCGGAAGTATTCCGGATGGGTCTTTGATAAATTCCTCCCTCTTTGTTTGCTCAGCCTCTCCTCGGCTTTATTCCGCCGCCGGATTTTCGCAGAGATAGGCTCTTTCGATGAGGAACTGCCTGCCTGTGAGGATTATGATCTGGGCCTCCGCCTGGCTCACAGTTATCCGGTGGATTTTATACCTGAACCCTTGATCGTCAAGCGGGGCGGCCATGTTGATCAGCTGTCCCGGAAGTATTGGGGGATGGACCGTTTCCGCGTGACAGCGATCCTTAAGGCCCTGCAGTTAGACCTGTCTCCCCAGGAGAGGGCCTGGGCGCTGGAGGAGCTGCAGAACAAGTGCCGTGTCCTCATATTGGGATTTCAAAAACGGGGGAAACAGGACTCGGCTCAAACGTATATAAATATTTTACAGGATCATAGATTTGAAATTTAATTTGAAACTAAACCTTATTATCCTGGATTTCATGAAGGGTAAAAAATATTGACATGGGGATAAGTCAGGTTGGGAGGCAATATGAGTATTTTAGATGTGATCAGAGCACGACGAAGTGTACGTGCTTATCGGAATAACCCTCTGCCGCAGGATGTATTCCTGCGGGTGATGGAGGCGGCGCGTTTGGCACCTTCCGGGAAAAATCTGCAGCCCTGGAAATTCATTCTCGTCCGTGATCCGGAGTTGAAGCTTCAGCTGGCAGAGGCATCTCGCGGTCAGTTGTTTATCGCAGAAGCCCCGGTTATTGTTGTTGCCTGTGGTTATCCGGAGCGCAGCTACCAGCGTCAGGGGAATTATATGCAATCCTGGCCCATCGATGTCACCATTGCCATCGACCACCTTATGCTGCAGGCTCAGGAGGAAGGCCTGGGGACATGTTGGATCGGCGCCTTTGATGAGACCACGGTCAAACAGATCTTAGGGATTCCGGCGGGTGTCAAGGTCTTAGCTCTGACACCCTTGGGTTACCCGGACGAGTCGCCGCCTGACAGGGGACGGAAGGATTTAAGTTCGATCGTTTCGTACGATCGTTATGAGTAGTGGCTACATCGAGCGAGGGGGGATACGAAGCACATTGAGGTTGCTTCGCTCCCTACGGTCGCTCGCAATGACATGCTCGCAATCACATGCCCGCAATGACACGCCGGATATCAGAACCAGTAGTTCATGCCCAGTGAGATCTGTAGTCCGCTCAGGTCGAACTTATCAAAGCCGACGAAACGGTCCATCGTCCCTTTGGCGAAGCTGTATTTGACCTCACCCTCGATACTTATCCGGTTTGCCAAAGGAAACATAACCCCGCCCAGCACATTGAATCCTATGGTTAATTTGTTATCGTCTCGGATGTCTGCAAAAGAGATGGGATAGATGGTTGTGTCCCAGTCCAGATCCAACCAGGGATCATCGAAATCGATAAGGTCACCCTGCAGTCTTACAGTCCAGATATAGACTCCGACTCCTCCTCCGATGAAGGGGATGAGCCGGTGTCTGCGGCCGAGCGGCGCTATCTTCAGCGACATCTGGATCGGGGTGACGGACACAGAAAAAGAATGGCCGGGGACATAGTCGCCCTCGAAATCGTTTGGGTAAGCCCAGGTCCCATCGGAAAAGGCATAGGCTACATAATCCTGGTAGAATCCGCTTTTATTTTTGGAGTATCCGTCGAATGAGACCTGGATGCTGAAATTATTGGTGAAAAAGTATTCGTAGGCAAAACCAAATGTAGAACCGGCGAAATCCGAAGCCGTATAGGACATGTTCTCAAATTCAATCTCCCAGAGTTCACTCTTGCATCGAGGAAAGAAATAGCCGAGCCTGAAACTGAGAATATCCGAGAATATCATCCCCGGGGAAACCAGCAATAACATAACTAAAACAACCAGTATTCTTTTCATGGTCTATCTCCTCTGTCCTACATACTGCAAAATCTATGCCAACGTAATCTCTCCCCTTTCCAGGGGAAGAGCAGCGACACTCTGTGGCCAAAAAAGGTCAATTGTCCTTTTTAACGTCATTTTAGCAGAATTTGCGACCATTACCAAACAGCGTGAGGCTTGCAATTTACGCCGCCATCTCTATGATAAAGGAAAGGGTCCCATGGAAACGAAGGTTTTAAAGATCGATCCAACAAAAATCAGCAAAGATGTACTGAATACTGTGATCGGGATCTTGAGGCAGGACGGAATGATCGTTTACCCTACGGAGACCTTTTACGGCCTGGGGGTGAATGCCGTCTCTCCGAATGCGATCCGGAAGGTCTATGGGTTGAAAGGACGGGAAAAAAACAAACCCCTGTCTGTGGTGATCTCTGAACTGGAGATGCTGAGTGCCTTGGTTATAGAAATCCCGGAGTATTTCGAGCCTTTAGCAAAAAAATTCTGGCCGGGCCCCTTGACGATGGTGTTTAAAGCCTCACCGAACATTCCTTCTGAGCTGGTGGGAGGAACGGGTACGATCGGCATACGCTTGCCGGCAGTGCCCTGGATCTGGACAGTAATCGACCGAGCCCGCTTCCCCCTTACGGCTACCAGCGCCAACCTTTCCGGAGAAAAGGAAACGGCTGACCCAGAGACTGTGGTCCGGACCTTTACGGGCAAAGTGGAGCTCATCCTGGATGCAGGCCGAACGCCTGGATCTCTCCCCTCTACGGTATTTGATCTGACTCAAGAGACACCCCGAGTGCTGCGCGAAGGTGTGATTCCTGTGAATGCGCTGCGCGGATTCTGGGCTTAAAGCTCAAGTTCCAATCCCTCGGACGCAAGCGCGAATCCCCTGTCTTGAACCTCTTTCTGGGCCTTTCCTTCCGGATTTAAAACCGGATTGCTGTGGTTGAAATGGGTGAAATAAATACGAGTTTTTCCCTGTTGAGCTATTGAAGCGAGGTGATCCATACTGTCGCGCATAAAAGGGTGACCGATTTTACTGAGGTCTCGGCCGGGAAGTTCCTCGGGGCTGAAAAATGTTCCGTCCAACAGGGCATAGTCGACGCTCTGGACCTCTTTGCGGATATCCATTTTCCAAGCCTCCCAGCTCTGAATATCCGGAATGTATAGCAGCTTTTTATGGGGGCCGGTTATTTTTAATCCTATTGTGTCTGAGTATTCATCCCGGTGGGGAACCCAGAGGGGCTGAAAAGATATCTTTGGGGTGAGGGGAATGCTCTTAACGGAAGAGAAGACTTTGAGCTCTATGTTCTTGATACGGACCAGCTGGCTCCAGGGGCCGTTGCTGCGGAGGAATGCCGCCATTTTCTCAGAGCAGAAGACCGGGAGATTCTGGGCCGAAAGGGCTTCGTAGCCAAAAAATATGAGACCTGTGTAGTGACCGATGTGAGCATGAGTGAGGA
>JAUWSR010000191.1 GCA_030609975.1 Acidobacteriota bacterium
AGCGATGAAATGGCTAAAAAGGTCTCCAGAGATTCGATCTGATCCTCTGATTTTTGATCGATACCAACGGGATCACTATCCAGATTGACTTTACTGTTCCATTTTTTTTGACGCAGAAAATCGAACAGGATATTCCGGGCCACTCTTTTTAACCAGGCCAGTGGAGAATCAGGTACGGTTTTGAGCTTCCAATTGTCAAGGGCTCTCAAATAGGATTCCTGTACAATGTCCTCCGTTAACGCCTGATTCCCCCCTGTACGCTTAGCCATATATCCATATAAAGGATTTATCGTTTTAAATACATTCTACTCTATTGACGTTTTCAGCAGGGGAAATCCCACAAAAAAATATAAACAATAGTTCAGGCTATTTGTCTTCTGTCATTCTATATCTTCACAATACGTATCAAATCATTTAAGTGGGTAACTCTAGTCATCATTAACCTTCAATGTATTGGGTGACTATAATCTTTACACATTACAACCAAAGGCTGTATATTGAGGGCTGGATTTATGCTGAGGGATTAACATCAGGAGGAATTGACATGAAAAGAAAAGACTGTTTTATCTTTCTCGCTGCCATATCATTTTTATTCGTTTCTTTGTTTACTTTTGGATGCACACCGAAGGAAAAAGCAGAGGAGGCAGCCGAGATGACTGAGATCGCAGGACATACAGTCGTTCAGGACATTCAAGCACGAGTGGCCCAATTCGCGCCAACCGAGATAGCCTATGACGAGAACCTGCTCAATGAAGAACAAAAACAGGTCCTCGACAAACTGCTTATGGCTGCCGAACAGATCGATTTAATATTCTGGAAGCAGGCCTCCCATGTGAATCCCATGAAATTGGTCAGAGATTTAAATCAGTCCGACCATCCCTCAGCCCCGGATTTTCTGCGCTATCTGAAGATCAATTTTGGACCCTATGACCGCTTGGCGGAGAACAAACCTTTTATCGGCACAGATCCAAAGCCATTGGGAGCTGGTTTTTACCCTGCTGACATGACCAAGGAAGAGTTCGAGAGCTTTGTGCAAACGCATCCGGATATGAAGGAATCGTTGGAGAGCACCTATACCTTAGTCAGGCGCCAAGACGACAGCCTCATCGCTATCCCCTACAATGAAGCCTACAAAGAAGACCTGGAAATTGTGGTCACGTACCTGCGAGAGGCGGCAGCAATAACCTCGGATAAGGCCTTCAAGGCGTACCTCAACCAGAAGGCCGACGACCTTCTCTCCAACGACTATTACCAAGGTGATCTTCAGTGGATCGACCTGGAAGGCAACCTGCTGGAAATCGTGATCGGTCCCTTTGAGGTCTATGAGGATAGCCTGATGGGGCTTAAAGCTGCCTATGAATGTTTCGTCTTCATCAACGATTTTGAGGAGATGGATAAACTCAAAGCCTACGTCGATTACCTGGGAGAGATGCAGCGCTTGCTTCCTGTGGAGCAAAAATACAAAGCCGCCAAGATCGAAGGGATGGCCTCGCCGCTTAATGTCGTCATCCAGGTGTTCGTGGCTGGGGATACAAAATCCGGAGTGCAGACATTGGCCTTTGTGCTTCCCAACGACGAAAGGATCCGCGAGGAAAAAGGAACTAAAAAAGTCTTCCTCAAGAACATTCAAGAGGCGAAGTTTGACAAGGTTCTTGTCCCCATCTCCAAGAATGTCCTGGCCGAAGAGGATGCAGCGCTCATATCATTCTATGCCTATTTCACAGAAACGATCCTGCATGAGATCTCGCATGTGTTCGGCTCGAATTACGTTACCCTTGAGGATGGCACACGAACCACGATCAACAAGGCACTGGCCGACAAATACTCAGCTATCGAGGAGTGCAAAGCGACCATCGTGGGAATGCACAACGTACCCTTCCTGATCGAAAAGGGCTTGATCCCCAAAGAGAAAGAACAAGAGATTTACACCACCTATTTGGCCGGCATGTTCCGCTCCATCCGGTTCGGTGCGCATGAGGCCCATGGTTTGGGTACGCTGATGCAGCTCAACTATCACAGAAAAACAGGCGCCTTCCAGTACGATCCTGCAACCCATAAGTTCAGCGTAGACCAGGACAAGATCAAGGACTCGATCACTGAGATGGCGAAGAAGATCCTAGCACTGGAGGGTGACGGAAACTACGACAATGCCGTAGCCTTCATCACAATGTACGGCGAAGTAGACACTGTGATCCAAGGCCTGCTGGACAGCCTCAGCGATATCCCCGTTGATATTGAACCCATTTATAAATTTGAATAGACCAGTCTAAGACTATATTAAGGATATTCCAAACTGTTTACTTACTTCCTTCTTCTTTTTTCTCCGGAGGCGAAACATCCAGATCATTAAAATTGAGGATGGAGTTGAACACGAACGCGTAATTACCATGACTGGTATCTCGCCACAGCGGATTAAAGGTAAACATCATGATGTGCCCTTTGCCGACGGGAACGTCTAAGATCGCGGCCTTGCCTTTCAGTGTCTTCTCTTGGGCGACCATGCCGCTGAGACACAGCTTGCCCTTGGAGGCATATTTGAGCACAATGTATTTTTCAAGTTTCTCGGGCACGCTCAAAAGCGGACCGGACTGTCGGCGGTAGATCGTGGGTTCATCAGAATAGCCGTAAACCGTTGGATGATCGGGGTTTGCTATTTCCCCACGAACAAGGGAACCGGGATTGGCAAATCCAGCGCCTATTCTGGCTTCGCGCAGGTCACGCACCAGGCCAAAATCCAAAACCAATCTTACCGGATTCTGAATCAGCATCAGAAGCCCTCCCTGGTGGGTGAAATCTCGTAGGTTCAAGAGCCCTTCCAATCCCATGCCTCCGGTGATGTCCTCGCTGGAATCGGGGGTTCCCAGGTGTTTAAACTCTTCTGAACGAACAAAAGCAAGGGGTCCGCTCTGTTCAGGATCCAATCCATTGATGATATCCCCTCCTGTACGACCGCCGCAGTTGCCGATAAGGATCACATCGAACCTGTCACTCAAACCTCCCCGGCGCAGATCGTCTTTATCGATATAGGTGTAGGGAATCTCGAGCTGATCGAAGGCGAAACGTACCCATCCATCATTCTGGGTGCTGAACCAGGTATGGAAAATTGCGATTCGGGGCACTTCCAGTTCATGGGTTTTCACTTCCGGCATCTTTTTAGCAGCATAAGCCTTTAATCCCAATTCCTTGCATAGCGCAGACACCACGGAATGGAGAGTGGGATCAGCTCCCTCGACCGGGAATATAAGAGAGCCGGCATCGAAATTTCGCTTCGCGATGGAAAAAGTCTCGTCTGAAGCCAGGGCACGAAAATCCTTCAGTTTCACCCGCGCGGTTAAAAGAGAATTGATCGTGCCGTGGTTAAAAATATAGGCACCGGCAGCTTTATTGCCAAGCACCTCCCCCTTGGGATATACGGGCACCGTTACCGGCTCCACCTTAGCCTTGAATATGGCCTGATCCTTGATCTCGACAGTTTTTACGTCCATGTGTAGGCCCAAGGTCCATCCGGCATCATCGTAAACCCTTCGGACGTCGGGCCCCTGAGGATATTCCTGTGTCCCCAAAAGCATGACCGCCAGATTTCTGTAGGGCTGATCCATGCGAACCACATAAGACCCCTCGGGGAAAGATCCTTCCTTTATCTTGATCTCGGATTTGAGACGATGAACCTCGATCCTCTGTTTCAGAAGCACATTGATCAGGTAAGCCGTATCCACCGGATCCTTCTGCCCGGCGGGAATCAAGTAAGCGTAGGGTGGTTCACTCTTGCCCTTGGCATAGGAGTCATATCCCCGTTTCCAGAAATTTTTCAGATAGGAATCCTTATTGGAGACGAATGCATAAAAAGCCAGGATGTCTCCCGTCTGCTGGTAGTTGACATTATTCCTCATCGACCAGTCGAATTTTTCAGGTGGGGCAATCGGGCGGTACCACTTCTCTTCTCGGCTTCGTTCGGGAAGTTCTCTCTCAAAAGTTTGTCCGACGCCATTTCCCAGGGTTTCATAAAAATGGAAGAGGGCATTATGGGTTGGAGCGATGGAAGCCATGAAATTGGGGCTCCACATGGTATTCCCGAAATCATGCGTGTAAACGCCGGGCATCCCGAATCCGGTCATCTGAGACACCTCGAACCATGCCAGGAGGTTGATGTCGCTTCCCACGCTGGGATGAAAATTGGAGGGTCCATTGGCCGATGACACATAGAAAAGGAATCCGCTCTCGTGATTGTCCTGTAGGACAACCGGATGCCACTCAAAAAACGTTTGGGCGATATTCTGCATCTCCGATTGAGACTGCGTGATCATATCGCGATTGTTATCATGCAGATCGTATTTCCCCCAGTATGGGACACGAGTCAACTTGTCCCTGTCTTTGACCTCTGCATTGTACTTGTAATACCAGTCGGTATGTTTATCATGCCCGTCCGGTTCAGCGGATGGCGTTATCATAATGATCATCTCATCGCGAATCCTCTTGATCATTGGGCTTTCATCCACCGCCAAACGATAGGCCAACTCCAGGCAGGTCTCGGCTGAACCGCTTTCCGAAGAATGAAGGTTCTGAGTCAGCCAATAGATCGGTTTTACCTGGGAGATGACCTGCTCCGCCTGAGTTTCGGTTTTAACGATCCGAGGATCGGCGAGGCGGGCGAGAAGGTTTTTATGTTCATCCAGATGTTTCATGGTGTTGCTGTCAGAAATAACGACAATCACCATCTCACGTCCTTCTCCTGATTTCCCGATCGGCACTACGTTCACCCGGTCACTGGCATCGGCCAGGGCGTTCATATATTTGAGAATATCCTGGTAATAGGTCAATTTTCCGGGAGCACCGGCAATATAACCCAGAATATCCTTGGGTGTAGGAATTCCTTCAGCTTTGGGAAGATAGTTTACTAAAGGACTGATAAACTCCGGCCTGGTGGTAGCTTCTATGATCAAACGGGTATATTCTTCATCTACGGCCTGATTCGTTGCAGGGCCCTGCCCGGTTACAGGAAGAACACAAAAACTCCAGGCGATAACAGCCGCGAAGACAGGGAACAAACAAGCGCGCCGATTAAACTTCTTAAACATTTTACCTCCATTGGGGTGTCTTTCTGCCAGACGGACCTCTCAGTGAGTTTAAAGTCAGGGTATTATATTCATCGGCAAAGAGCTCTGTCAACGTTCCCGGAATTCATAAGCAGCGATGTTTTGCGAACCTTTTCCTTAGACGAAGCGTATATATAGGATGAGGGATATTAAACTTTGATACCACACCAAAAGATGGGGAAAACCATCAACATGAGGAGAAATCTATGAAAAAAATTGCCGTATTTATCCTTACTTTCATTTTTCTTTCGGGTTTGGCCTTGGCACAATCGCGTGTCGATGCCCAAGACATCCTTAAAAGCATAGATGAGGGGAAAGCAATCAGCTACACGGGAGTTGAGATCGTCGGCGACCTGGATCTGACGACTCTTCAGGACAAAGAACCGGATAAAAAGAACAAACGCTCTAACAAAACCTTCTGGTATCATGTCAGAACTCCACTGACCTTAGTGGACTGTACCTTCAAGGACGATGTTATCGCCTACTATCATGATGACCGGAAAAACGAAACCCACAACGCTGTATTTCATGATGATGTCAGCTTTCAGGGCTGTGAATTTCAGGGAAAATCCGCTTTTAAGTATTCAAAATTCTACGAAACTGCAAACTTCTCTAATACAACTTATCGAAAAGAGGCGCTCTTTAAATACTCTAAGTTTTCTACTGAAGTCAGCTTTGCTGACTCCACTTTCGCCCACGACGCCAACTTCAAATACACAGAATTCCCGGAAGCGGTCGATTTTAGCAACGCAGAATTTGAAGACCTGGCAAATTTTAAGTATACGGAGTTTCCAGGCGGGGTGAGCTTTAAAAGCGTGGTTTTTCAGGGCGATGCGAATTTCAAATACACCAAATTCTCCGAGCCCTTCGACTTTGAGGACACGGAATTTGAAGACGACGTCGATTTCAAATACACCAAACTGGAAGGAAAATCCTTCACAGTCTATCTGTTGAAAAACAAAAAATAGAAGCTGCAGCTAAAGCCCGCGCATAATCGTCTGAAGTCTTCCTTGGGCCTTTTGGATCACCGGTCGTCTACTATTTATCTGACCATACTGCCAATTCATTGCCGCTCGGATCTGTAAAATGGAAGCGCCGTCCTCCAGGAAACTCAAATATATCCTTTACGATCGTTCCACCTGCTGATTTTACGCTTTCTTTTATAAGTTCTAGATTTATCGAATAAATTATAATTAGCGGACCACCTTTTTGAACAGTTGGTTCTTTTCTAAAACCACCATCCAGCCTGCCATCATTAAAGCTGGTATACTCCGGTCCATAGTCAACAAACTTCCACCCAAACACATCTCCATAAAATTGCTTGGCCTCCATGAGATCAAGGGTGGGAAGCTCTATGTAATCAATACCTAGTTCCTGACGTTTATCTTTCTCAGTCATGCCGGCACTCCTCAATCCAAAGGATAGTTCAAATACTAACACAATTGCGACAATGATTATTATGTATTTTTTCAATGCTTTTCCCTCTCGATTTTATTTAAAAGTATTGTATCACAATCTTGCACACCCTTGTTTTAACATGATTCCCCAGGGAAAGGCTCCAATCCCCAACGACAGACCTCCAGACGGAATCGCAGTCAGCATGGTTGAATATTAAACGGTCCCTACTTTTTGTCTTCGGTTCTAAGGACGGCGGCGAAGGCGCTCTGTGGGATCATGACCGCGCCGACCATCTTCATCCTTTTTTTGCCTTTTTTCTGTTTCTTGAGGAGTTTTTGTTTGCGGGTCACGTCTCCCCCATACAGTTTTGCTGTCACGTCTTTTCGGTAGGGAGAAACAGTCGAGCGTGAGATGATGTCTCCTCCGATCGCACCCTGAATGGCCACTTTGAACTGATGCCGGGGGATCTCATTTTTAAGCCGGTCACAGATCTTAACTCCCCAGTCTCGCGCTTTATCACGGAACACGATGAGGGATAAGGCATCGACCCTTTCACCATTGACCAGGATGTCGAGGCGAACCAAGTCGCTCGCTCTGTAATCGATCAGTTCATAGTCAAAGGAACCATAACCTTGGGTGATGGTTTTAAGGGTATCGTAAAAGTCATAAATGGCCTCAGCCAGCGGCATGTCGATCACAAGCTCGATACGTCCCGGTGTGGGATAACCGGTGCGGGGATTGCCGCCCCGGCGGGACAGACACAATCTCATGACCACACCCATGTATTTTTCCGGGAAAAGCAGGGAAGCTTTGATGTAGGGTTCTTCCGTACCTTGGATCATTGAAGGATCGGGATAGTATTGGGGATTGTCTATGATGACGGTCTCGTCATTTTTAAGGGTGAATTTATACTCAACGCTGGG
>JAUWSR010000197.1 GCA_030609975.1 Acidobacteriota bacterium
ATAGATGGGTATGTTACATAGAATTTGGGAATGAATTGAGCGACATCGGAGGATTTAGCCTTAAATGATCTTTAACTCGGGTGGAGTGTATCTGAGGTTAAGGTAGCGGGGGATATGTAAACAAACGGAGTTCCGCAGAGCCGAGAAAAACAGAGAGGGAATGGCGTTAAAATTGCCGAAAAAATCTGATATCATTCATAACGAAGAGAATCGGCGGGATTGGCTCGGGCGGCTTTCAGCGTTTGGCTCGAGATAGCCACGACCGCGGTCAGTAACGTGAGACCCAAGGCATATATGTATGTGCCCACATTGATGTTGGTGATAAAAAGCAGCCCGGTCTGTTGGACTTTGCTCCAGCCGAAATAGATCAATCCCAGGGACACAGCATTGGCAATGGCGACCAAGACCAAATATTCTTTCAGTAGGTTCCACAGAATCTTCAGGGAGGAGGCTCCCAATGTCTTTCTTATCCCGATTTCTTTGGTCCGCTGCTCGACCATATAGGTAGCTAAGCCCAAAAGCCCAAGGCTGGAAAACAGCACGGCAGCGATGCCGACGACGTTGAGAAAATTCGCCAGCCTTCCCAAAAGCAGAAAAAAGTCGTTGAAATAGTCTTCCAGGGTTCTGCATTCAAAGGGGACATCGGGAAATATACTCCCCCACTGTGTTTCGATGAATCCCCTTAGCTGGGGAAATCCATCGGACGAGGAATATCGGAGAAGCAAATAGTTAAGATCCTCCGGTTCGAGATAGAGTACCGTGGGCGGGATGCGGAAGCCGATATCTGCAAACAGGTAATCTTTGGCAACCCCGATGACAGTTCCGGTCCTATCACCCACCGTCACCTGTTTTCCAAGGGGATTCTCCCAGTTGAGATTTCTTACGGCCATCTCACTCAGGATGAAGCTTTGCGAATCTGCATGTGTCCGGGAAAAGCTGCGGCCTGCTGTGAGCTGAATTTTGAGGCTTTCTGTAAATCCATAATCCACACCATAGGCATGCATAGAGATGGCTTCCTCTTCCGGGGATTCCGGAGGGCGAACTGGGAGAGGATTTTCCCAGACAACGGGTAGGTTGGCTGAGGCTGAAACCTGGACCACAGCCGTGTGATTGCTTAGTTTCGCCTGCAGCAGTTCGAGGTCTGAGCGGTGGCCTCCGGGAACACGTACGACAGCGAGTTGCTGTCGGCTGAATCCGAGATCGGCCTTGATAAGTTGTCCGAATTGAAACTTGATAATGCTGGCGGCGGCGATGAATATCACCGCAAACGCGAATTGAACAATGATCAATGTCTTGCTCCCGCGCTTTCTTTTGGTCCCGAAGCGAAAATGACCCTTCAGGACCTTGAGGGGAGGGAAGGAGGAGAGGAAGAGGGCTGGATACAGCCCGGAAAACAGTCCCGCGAGGACGGCAGCCACCAGCATATATTTCAATAGATAGGGGTAATTGAATACGGAGTTGGAAACCTGAGTGACAAATCCGTCCATGCCTATAGTTCCTATGTATGTGGTTAGAAGTGGATGCAGAATCTCATAGAAGAGAACCGCTGCCGGGAGAGCCAGAAATGACAAAAAGAGAGATTCCCCCAGGAACTGTATAATCAGCTGGGACCGTTTAGCCCCGATGACCTTCCGCATGCCGACCTCTTTTGCCCGGTACAGCGAGCGGGCCGTACTGAGGTTGATGAAGTTGATGCACACCACAAAAAGCAGGAGAACACCTAAAGCCAAAATCCCATACACAGCGGCGGGATGGGTGCTGGCCAGGAAGGATTGGATGTGACGCGATTTGAGCCGGAAATCGAGAAACGGAAACAGGTAGAGACGCCGAGGGGACTCTTGAGATGCGGCAAAGTACTTTTCTATAAAAGCGGGAAGCCTTTCTTCCAAGCCTTTTTGTGCGAATCCAGGATCGACCAACAGAAAAGTTGTGAACCGGTTCGCTTCCCAATCGCCAGGCTCCCAGCCGAGGGCGCGAGCTGTTTCCAGAGAAAGCAGGAAGTCGAAGCGGAAGGACGAGGTGCGGGGAATGTTTTTCATAATCCCCTTGACCGTGAGGTTGATGTCCTTTTCCAGGATCATGGTTTTGCCGATGGGGTTCTCGTCTCCAAAGTATTTCAAGGCTTTGGCCTCTGAAATTACCAGGGAATTCGGCTCAGCCAACGCGGTTGTGGGATTTCCCTCAGCCAAGTTGAACGAAAAGATGGAGAGAAAACTTGGATCGACCAATAGGATTCCGCGTTCATAGAAATGACTGTCTTGGTGCCTCAGGGTCATCTGTCTTCCAGTCAGGACACGGGTGGTTTGCTTGATCTCGGGAAATTCATTGCGTAAGGTCTGGGCCAGGGGAGACGGTACGAAGGTCGTGTGCACTTCTTGGCCGTTTTCTGCAATACGCTCCTGTACCACAGTATAAATGTGGTTTGCATTTTGGTGAAAGCGATCAGCGTTGAGTTTGACCCCGGCCACATGGGCAAAGAGTGAAAAACCGGCTATGCCCATCGCCATGCCAAAGAGATTGATCAAATAAAAAATTTTTTGTTTTGTAATGTTTCGCCAAGCGACTATTAAATAGCTTTTTATCATTGTTTTGCTCCTTGTTTCCCTGGTTGGGATTAGGGTAGCGAGTCGTATTCCTATTTACTTACAAGCAGATATTTTGCCAACAGGCCGTGCTGTCTTCCCAACCAGCGAACCAAGTGCAGGGTCAGGAAGAATATCAGTGCCCCGGTCAGGGAGATCAGAGGAAACAATCCTTCCGGGGGGAAATAGGGCTGCCTAAAGGTGAGTAAGGGACGATTCAACCAGGTGTACCACAGCGGATAAATCATAAATTTTATTGAAAAGCTCAGGAGGAGGAAGGTTGCTGTCGAATACAGAATTCCGAGGGGAAAGCGAAGAACCAGATAAAGCAAGGCTTTCCAGGTAGTGGATGCCAAAATTAAGGTCTTAAATTTTTGGCTGGGGCTTAGGCCTTTCCGCACAAACACCGGCTTCTTGGGCATGCGCACTCCCAGCAAGGTTTCAACGATTCGCCCTTCCATCAAAGCAAGGCCTCGGACTGACAGCAGGTAGAGACCCATCATGGGAAGCCCGATGATAAATATCAGGAAGAAAAGAGACAGGCCTCCCGCCACCAGGCTCCACATTCCGTAGATGATGCCGGTAATAAGTGCGAAAAGCATATAAAGCAATGCGCTCCAAGTCCTGATATCCGCCGCGACCCCGAAAAATTTTCCCCAGAGACTCTTGGGTTTTTTGCGCTGGAGTGCGAGCAGGGGCAAAGGCATGTGCGCTTCCATCTCGCGGTAGGCGGTGGCCACCTCCTGGGGAGTGCCGAAGTTTTCCAGAAGAAACGAAATCCCTTGATGTCCGTTAGTCCCGCTTGAATCGGTGGATTCCTGCCCGGCTGCGCTGTAAAAATGTTCTTCGGCATCAGCCAGGGCATCCTGGATGGTGGCGGGATCACATCCTGCAAGCTCGTGTCGGAGCTCATTCAGATAATCAGCTACACTCTTATACATATTTTTATCCTTTTATTTCCTGACCAGCATGTTTTTCGCATACCTGCCGTGGAGCCTGCCGACAAATTTGGCTAGATGCAGGGTCAAGGGCAGCATGAAGAATCCGGTGATACAGACCAGGGGCAGCAGCCATACCGGCGTAAAGGCTTCATTGCCGATCAGTTCCAGGGGGAGATGGAAGACCAGTTCCATGACAGGGGACGAGATGAAGCTCAAGGAGAGCACAAATAACCCCCCGATCAAGAGAAAATAGACCAGGCCCAGTGGAAACTGGAGAAACATGTATATGAAGATCTTCCAGGTCTGGGCTTCGGCGAAAAGGGCTTTGAGCTGTTGCATCCACTTCAGGTCCTGTTGGACGAACAGTGGTTTGTTAGGCATGCGTTCTCCCAGGAGAGCCTCAACGATACGGCCTTCGATCAAACCCCATCCGCGAAGCGACAACAGAAACACGGCAGAGATTGGTATTCCAATAACAAATATAAGAGAGACCAAGGAAAATACCCCCCCCACAAAGGTCCAGGTTGTATAGATAAGGCCCGTCAAGACAGCGAATATCAGATAGAGAAAGGCTCCCCAAGCACGAGGCTCTGCAAAGATTCCGAAGAATCGGGTCCAGAAAGACGTTGGTTTGGAGAGCCGGGCAGGCCTCCGCCCGGGCAAAAGCCACTTTTCCAAGTCCAGATAGCCACCGGCCACTTCTGTGGGGCTCCCGTATCTCGTGATAATGGAGTTCAAGGCTTCTGTTTTTTTGTGTCCCGGCTGCTCTGTGCCGGCCTTCTCCAGGGCTGTGCTGAGAAACTCTTCTGAGTCGGCCAGGGCGTCCTGTACGAGAGCGCGGTCGCTTCCTTTGAGCGCGGCTTTGAGTTGGGCCAGGTAGTCGTCAATGCTACTGAACTTCTTTTTTTCCTTTCAGGATATTATCCACAAAGGCCTTAGTGTGAGCCCAGATCTCGGCCCAATGATTTAAGCTTTCTTCCCCTGCGCCGGTGATCCGGTAATAACGGCGTGGCGGCCCGGATATAGAGGGATCCACGTGACTTGACAGCAAACCGCTGTTTTCCAGCGACCTTAGAACTGGGTAGAGCGCTCCCTGTTTCATCATCATCACACGGGGATCAGCCGCTTCCATGAGCTTTGCGATCTGATAACCATACATAGGTTCATCAGCCTGGTCGAGCAGGCATAGGAGCACCAAAGCGGCTGTGCCGGAATTGAGTTCCTTCTGAAATTTCTTGTTGGCATCGGGCATATAGGTCACGATTCATCCTCCTTACCGGCAGTTTTTGCTATTGGCATTTTAATGTTAATAATAATTTAGCATTAATAGTAACTATAAAATAGTGTTAACTTAATAGTATGTCAAGTTTTATTTTTTTTGTATCTGTTCCAGGAAGATTTGACAGACGTCTGTAAAAAGTGATAACTAGATTGAGGAAGACAGATCGCAAGGAGCTGGGCTTAATTATCATGTCCTATCGAGTTTTTATTGCAGATTCAAGTCCTTCGGCGCTGAAGGCGCTACACATGGCGTTCCAGGACTCAAACTACGATCTTTACACGACCCAAGATGGGAATCAAGTTATGGATCTTTTGCAGCAGGTGCAACCGGAAACAGTCGTGCTGGCACTCAGTCTACCGGGTAAAACTGGATACGAGCTGGCCCATCTCATCAAAGGCCAGGAACAATACCGGGATCTGCCCTTGATCCTGCTGCAGAGTGATTTCGAAGGCCTGGACGAGGAAGGACTCGAAGGTTTGGATTATGACGGAATTGTACAAAAGCCTTTCGATTCCGAAGCGCTGGCGGACAGAATCAGGACGCTCATCGTAGGGACCAAAACACCGGATTCTCTGCCGGAAGAGCCCGAAGTCCTCAGACCGACTCAGGACGAAAGAACCGGCGCTCGAACTCCAGGGGAATCCATGGAGGATACGTCGTTGATAGAAAACTTGATGCCTCGCATGGACTCGGATCTGGATGGGGAGATCAAAAGCCAGATAAGTCGCGAAGTTTTGGAGATGGAAAGAGAGCTGGAAAAACGTATCGCCGCCAAAGTGAGGGCCGAACTCAAGATCTGGATCCAAGAAACTCAAGAGGCAGCGGAACAGAAAAGGAGGTAGGATCCATGCTGTTGGCTATTGATATTGGGAACACCAACATCGCCCTGGGTGTTTTCCAGGATCGAACTCTGGTCGAAAATTGGAAGATAAAATCTGAAGCAGACAAGACCTGTGATGAGTATTATGTACTGCTGACGGGACTTTTCGCCCATGCGACCATCAATATCGAACAGATCGAAGCTGCCATCCTTTCGAGTGTTGTGCCTCCTCTTACGCCTGTGTTCCAGAAACTGGGTCGGAACATGTTCCATGTCAAGATGCTTACCGTGGGGCCGGGCCTTAAGACCGGGATGCCTATTTTGTATGAGAATCCTCAGGAAGTGGGCGCAGACCGGATCGTGTCAGCGGTGGCCGCCGAGGAGAAATATGGGAGACCGTGTATCGTGGTTGATTTGGCACGGCTACGACCTTTGATGCGGTCTCTGCACAGGGCGAATATATGGGAGGCGTTATAGCTCCTGGAGTACAGATCTCCGCAGAAGCGCTCTATCTAAAGACCGCCAAACTCCCCCAGATCGAGATCATAAAACCCCACAATGTTATCGGAAGGACAACGGTTTCCAGCATGCAATCCGGCCTTTATCATGGCTATGTGGGTTTGGTTTCCAACATTATTGCAATGCTTAAGCAGGAGTTGGGAACTTCGGCCAAAGTTATCACAACCGGTGGTTTTGCCTCCGTTATCCTCCACGAGATCGGGGCCGTAGACGGCCATGAGCCTTACCTGGTACTGGATGGTCTCAGAATCCTGTATGAAAAAAACCAGAAATAGGGATGGTAAGGCACGCCAGGTGTACTACCAAACCATCGCGCGAACTCTGTTTGAGATGAGAGGTGCCCCTTTTTTCCTTTCTCCTCGTGAAATGGAAGCTGTGGGAAGATGGGAGGAAAGAGGGATTCCGCTGGAAGTGGTCTTGGATGGCCTAAAGCTTGCTTATGAACGATTCCGAAAAAGACCCGGGGGGAGGAAAAAACTGACCTTGGTTTTCTGTGAGCCGCAGGTGCTTCAATCCTTTGACCAGCACCAAGAACGCAGAGTCGGAACCCGGCGAAATGTGTTTAGCCAGGATGAAAAACTTTTCAGGCTGCATCAGGTCGTCACCGAATTTTTGGATGGATTCCCCGATGAGATCGGCTGTTTACATGATCTATTCCTTCAAGTTGCTGCAGAACTTGCTCGGGGAGATTGCGATGAAGAGCGGCTTGAGCAATATGATCGGCAGGTTGAAAACTCGCTCCTGGATTTTGCTTCACGTTTGGAAAAGGAGGCAATTGCGGATGAACTCAAGACGGAACACCCGGTCCAAGATCGAGAAGAGCTGGCGCGATTGGTCCGGGTTAAATTGCTGAAAAACTTCCGCGACCGGTATAAAATACCCCATCTTTCTCTCTTTTACTATTAGCCCGAATAATTCATAAAAAATATCGATATTGTATGTAACATATTTAGTATCAATGGATTACGTGAGATTTTTCGATGAGCACACAAGAAACTTTGTTCTCCCATTGTTATGTTCTTTTATAATCGACATTTTTTCCTCTCCAAGCGAGCCGATTTCACCGTATTTGGGGTGTTGCAGCGGGTTCGCGGTGAAATACCACAGCTTCACCCGCCGCGCCTACCA
>JAUWSR010000026.1 GCA_030609975.1 Acidobacteriota bacterium
AAGCAATGGCTCGCGGGCGGGCGGTCATCAGCAGCACCGGGGGAAGCCTCAAAGAGATATTAGCCGACTGCGCTTTATTCTTCTCGCCCTCCTCCAGTGAGGAGCTGGCAGAAAGTTTAAGCCGGTTTCTGGACAACTCTGAACTGCGTAAATCCTATGCCGAAAAGGGTGCAGCACACAGCAAAAACTTCCGCTGGTCGCAGGCATTAAAAAAATACATCGAGATCCTACAACAGCTCGACTGAACCCAGCCCGCCCGTAGGGTGAATAATCCAGCCTAAGTGGTGTTTAGGGTAGATTGAAGTATCTCCGCCAATTCTCTACCCGCCCTCTCCCAGGAAAAATAAGATCGTCTCTCTGCAAATCGGTTCAAGATGGCAAGTCTACGGTCTTCCTGATTCAAGACAGCTTTGAGCCCCTCTTTGATAGCTTCGGGCTGGGCGGATTCCACCATAAATGCCATATCCGGGTAGATCTCTTTTAATGATGTGTCATTTACCAGCAGAGGAATCGTTCCGCAAGCTAAAGCCTCCAGGGGGGGCAAACCGAAGCCCTCGTAGGTAGAGAGGTAGGCGAAAACATCCAGCGAAGAATAGAAAAGCGGGAGCTCTTCATCCGGCAGCCCCCGATCCCAGTGAATCCACTCCTGATGCAGTGCCTCCTGTAGATTTTGGGGTGGATGTGTGCGGTCCGGCCCTACCACATAAAGGACAATATCCGGAATTTCAGCTCGCAAAAGAGACACGGCTTCCACCAGCTCCAATACATGCCGCCGGTTGAAGATCGACCCCAGAAAACCAACGACCGTTTTTCCTTGCAAGCCCTTACTTTCCTTCCATTCTTCTATCTGATGCGCAGAGGCAGGTTGGAAGTCTTCAGCCACTCCATGGGCAACGACCTTGATCTTTTCCGAAGCTGTGGCTGGAAAAAAGCGCAGTATTTCCGCCAGGGAAAACTCCGATACCGTGACCACAGCAGCGGCCTGCTTTAAGCTCCTCTTTACCAGCCATTTGGCCTTGAACGCCTCCTTGCGGGAAAACCACTCCGGGTGGGCCACAAAAGAGATGTCATGCAGGATGATTACTGATTTACCCCGGTAAAAAAGAGGGAGCCAGTAGTTCGGTGCGAACAACAGATCCGGCTTCAAAGCTTGGAGTTTATTCCTGAAGGGGCCGTTCTGCCACCAGAAATACCCTCGATCCGGTCCGACCTTCTCTTCTTGAACATTTGGATAAGGGAAGCCCCCATATTCTTTTCGAGTAAAAACCCGAAACTCATGTTCGGATAGGATCGCCGCCGCTTCCTTCAGCAAACTTTCGGTCACACGGCCAACCCCACCCACAGGTTTAACCAGCTCATAACCATCTACGGCAAAAATCATAAACCGTCTCCGGCTACTACCTCCCGATAAAAATCCAGGGTCTGTTCTGCTGACCGGGCCCAGGAAAAATCTTGCAGCCGGAGCCGCCCCCTCTCTACAAGCTTCTGCTGAAGGGATTCATCCTCAAGCACTTGAAGGATGGTTTGAGACATCTCCCCCGCAGAAGATGGATCAAAATAGCGGGCGGCATCCTGCCCGATCTCGGGAAGCGCAGAGGTCTCGGAGGCCACAATGGGCACCCCCACGGCCATGGCCTCCAGCAGGGGAAGGCCAAAGCCTTCGCACAAAGAGGGAAGAACCAACAATGTGGCCAAGCGATAAAGAGTTTTCAATTCAGCATCGGAAAGATAACCTAGAAATCTGACTGAGGATGTCAGATTTTGGCTGGTGATCCGTGCCTCCACTCTGGTTCGATCTGAACCCTTCCCTCCCACAACGACCAGAGCGATCTTTTCAGACATCTCGTGGACGAGCTTGAGAGCATCGATAAGGGCGGGCAGGTTTTTTCGGGGTTCATCCGCACCCACAAAGAGTAAAAACCGTTCGGGCAGCCGGAATCTGGACCTAAGCGCAGCTTCCGTAGCACCAGTCACATCGGGATCCAAGTCTTTTTTTAACCCATGATGGATCACTCTGACTTTTTCAGGCTCCAAAGCGAATCGGCGCACGGCTTCATCTTTGGTGTACTGGGAGACAGCGATCACACCATCCGCTAGCCTCAAGGAGTTTCGCGTATATTTTAAAAAGAGATTTCGGGTTTTACGATCCACCATCTCCGGGTGTTCCCAAAAAAAAAGGTCATGAACCGTCACGATGGATTTGCCTCTGCTGGGAAGGAGCAAAGGCGTGGGAGAATGTGTCAGGTCAAGGGTTGTCTTGAAAATTGTCTCCAACCTCGGCCGCTGCATCCGAGACCACGACCAATTGACCAGTTGGGACGGCCAGCGTTGATCACACACCCGCCTCTGTTGGAAAGGAGGAAGCTGCGCTAGCGGGAATCTGTCCTTGAAGGAAGAGGAAAAGAGAAAATATTCATTGGTGATATCGATCTCTGCCAAGGAGAACAGCAGGTTCCGATAGTAGACACCGATACCTGTAGCATCCCTGAGGAAAGGCCGCAAATCCAACCCAATCCGCATTTGCAGCTAATGTATTCGCTGCACCTCCAAATGTCAAGCCAGGACAGAGGGTAAGACTTGCGCGATAAGAGAGGGGGTGCTATTATTTGGCATCACAGGAATTTCATGTCGGATTTAGCCACCATCACCCGCAGGATCGAGAGCTTCCGCAACGAAATGATCGATCTGCAGATCAAGCTCTGCTCCGTTCCGGCCATTTCCCCTGCCAGCGGTGGGGAAGGCGAGGCGGAAAAGGCCAAGATCCTTCTGGAGTTCCTCGAGAAAAACGGATATGACCACATCGATGTCATCAAGGCCCCGGATCTGGATGCTCCCGCCGGCTACCGTCCCAACATCATCGCCAAATACAAGGGACAAAGCGCAGTCAAGACCATATGGCTCATGACCCACATGGACATCGTCCCTCCTGGAGAGCTCTCTCTCTGGAAGGGCGATCCCTTTCAAGCTTGGATAGAGAAAGGGAAGATCTACGGGCGAGGCGTCGAAGACAATCAACAAGAGATGGTGGCATCTCTATTTTCACTCAAGGCTTTCCAAACCGAGGGAATACGCCCCCGTTATAATGTCGGCATCGTGTTGGTCGCAGATGAGGAGACAGGAAACGGCAAAGGCATTGACTATGTGCTTAAACACACGGATATTTTCAGAAAACAAGATCTGATCATCGTCCCCGATGCCGGCAACGTGGATGGGACCATGATCGAGGTTGCAGAGAAAAGCCTTCTTTGGCTGAAGGTCAAAACCTTGGGGATTCAAACCCATGGTTCCACCCCTGAAAAAGGTGTAAACAGCTTTACCGCGGCCTCTCATCTGATCGTAGAATTAGGGCGCTTGTACCAGATATTCGATGCCGTGAATGACATATTCGATCCGCCTGTCTCAACCTTCGAACCGACCAGAAAAGAGGCCAATGTTCCTAACATCAACACCATCCCGGGTGAAGATATTTTTTAAATGGACTGCCGCATCCTGCCTCAGTACAGCACTCAGGATGTGTTTCGCCGCATTCGAGAGATGAGCCGGGAAATAGAGGAGCGTTTACAAGTTAGGATCGAGCTGGAGATCATCCAGGATGTACCGGCGGCACCACCCACGCCTCCGGATGCACCGGTTGTGCAAGCTCTCCAAAAGGCTATAAAAGCAACCTACGGAATAATCGGAGAGCCCACCGGAATTGGTGGCAACACAGTCGCCTCCTTTTTCCGCAACGCGGGCTTTGAAGCAGCCAGCTGGTCAAAGGTGGATGAGACCGCCCATCAGCCCAACGAGTACAGCATCATCGACAATATGGTGGGCGGGGCCAAAGTATTCGCGCATCTCTTTCTGCAAACTTAGAGCAAAGGAGGATCCCATGGAAGAATATATCGTGGTGTTCTGCACGGTTCCCGATGAAAAGACCGGGCTTGATATCGCTGAAAAACTGGTCAAAGCAAGACTGGCTGCCTGTGTCAATCTGAACGGCGGCATCACCTCCTTCTACTGGTGGCAGGATACGATCGAAAAGGACTCAGAGAATCTTATGATCATAAAAACGCGCCGCGAGCTGTTTCCCGAATTAGAAGCGAAGATCACATCCCTCCACCCTTATCAAGTACCCGAGATCGTCGCTCTCCCGATCCTTCAAGGACATGCACCCTACCTGGATTGGATCCGAGAAGAGACCCATCAGTAATACTTACGAAAATATCGTTGAGCAACAGCGATGGTGTTGAGATGGATGGTCACGGTGTCCTCGAGGTCCCAAGCATAGCCCCCAGCCAATACGATGACCAGCGGAAGGCCAAGCCGGCAGGCTGTGCCGATCACGATCTCATCTCTTTCCTTCAATCCGGCTTGGCTCAGTTTCAAGGCCCCCAACTGATCCTTCTCATACGGGTCGGCACCTGCCAGGTAGAACACCAGGTCGGGCTGATACTCTTGATAAAGGCGTGGAAAGCTCTCCCTCAAAGCAGACAGATATTTATCGTCGCCGTCTCCTGACCACAAACCCACATCCAAGGAACCGGAAGGTTTATGAGCAGGGTAGAGATCCATCTGGTGGATGGAAAAAGTAAAGGCATAATCTTTTCCTGAAAAAATGTCGGCCGTCCCGTTGCCCTGGTGGACGTCACAATCGACCACCATAGCCCTGTCGATGCGTCCCTCGTGACGCATCTTTTCCAGGGCGACAGCCACGTCGTTAAAAACACAGAATCCTTCTCCATGGTCGGCAAAAGCATGATGAAAGCCGCCGCCGATATGCACAGCCAAGCCTTCGTCCAGGGCCGCCTCAGTCGTCCGGATCGTCCCTCCCACATTCATAAAGGCAAACTCCGTTCCCTCTGAACTGTAGGGGATCTCCAATGTCAGCAACTCGCTCTGGGAGAGTTTCCCGGACCGGATCTTTTTGACATACTTGGCTGAATGCACCAATTGCAGTTCTTCATCCGTCACCAAAGGCGGGCTCAGGAAATTATCCTTTTTTGCTCCGGCTCCCAGGAGTTTTTCGTAGATGCGGAGATACTTTTTAATGGGGAAAATATGGTTTCCCAATTCCACCATCCAGTAGGAATCGCTGTAAACAAATTTAAAAGGAAATTTGCGGCGACGAAAGATTCTCAGAGCAGTCTTCAGATCTACCATCAAGACCTATTCATACCAGAAAAGCGGCACCAAAACAAACTGAAACTAACCTAAACTATCCCAATGTCGATACTTGTTTCAACACAAACAATATCAAATATTTGCATTGTTCTTCCAGTAAATCACTTTGACATTTCAATTTTCAATGTGCTTCTATTAATAATCGACATTTTTTACCTTTCAGGCGAGCCGATCTCACCGAATCTACCTCGTTGCAAAGGATTTGCGGTGGTATACCACAGCTTCATCCTTTGCGCCTCGCATCTACGGCAATCTCAACTCGTGAATAATCCAGGCCAAATGATCAGATTTTTTCCTGGAGAGTAACCTGAGCAGCGGCTAAACGAGCAATGGGGATCTGGTAAGCGGAGCAGCTCACATAGTTCAGTCCGATCTTGTGACAGAAATAGATGGAACGGGGATCCCCGCCGTGCACACCACAGATTCCGACTTTGAGATCGGGTCGGGTGGTCCGGCCTTTTTCCACGGCCCATTTCATGAGTTCTCCGACTCCGTCAATGTCCACCGTCATGAAAGGATCATCCGGCCACAGGCCGTGGGTCAGGTAGTGGTTTATGAAACCGGCTCCATCATCCCGCGAGATCCCGAAGGTGGTTTGGGTCAGATCATTGGTTCCGAACGAGAAAAAATCTGCCTCCTTGGCAACTTCGGCGGCCGTGATGGCTGCCCGTGGGATCTCGATCATGGTCCCCACCGTGTAGTTCAATTCCACTGCATACTCTTGAATAAGTTCTTCAGCTATCCTAACAATGATCTCTTTCTGGTTGGCCAGCTCCCGTACACCTCCAATGAGCGGAACCATGATCTCAGGCAGGACCTTCTGGCCTTCTTTGGCCAGCTGACAGGCCGCTTCAAAGATCGCTCGAGCCTGCATCTCAATGATCTCAGGAAAAGTCACACCCAGCCGGCAGCCTCTGTGACCGAGCATGGGATTGAATTCGGACAGGGCTTTGACCCTTTCCAGCAGCTTTTCCAGTCCCTGTAGTTTATCGAGCTCGCTGCTGCCCGAAGCCTTCAACGCCGCGATCTCCACCATGAGGTCTTCCTTTTTGGGCAGGAACTCGTGCAAGGGGGGATCCAAGGTTCGAATGGTCACAGGATTGCCACGCATGGCTTTGAAGAGTTCGTAAAAATCCTTCCGCTGAAAAGGCAGCAGTTTATCCAGAAATCTTCGCCGGGCCTCTTCTGTTTCCGACAAGATCATTTCCTTGATAATGGGCAGGCGGTCCCTCTCGAAGAACATGTGCTCGGTCCGGGCCAAACCGATACCCTCGGCACCAAATGCAAACGCCATCTCGGCATCTTCGGGGGTGTCGGCGTTGGCGCGTACGCTCATACGCCTTACTTCATCGGCCCAGGAAAGCAGCTCGGTAAAATCCTGGAAGAGCGGGGAGTCCTCCGGTTTTATCACTCCCCTGACCACTTGAATGATCTCCGAGGGTCGGGTCTTGATCTCACCCAGCAGCACTTCGCCGGTAGCGCCGTCTATGGAAATGGAATCTCCCTCTGTGACCCGATGGTCTCCCGCTTGAAAATATTTGCCTTCCTCGTTGATCACGAGTACACCACAGCCCACAACCGCGGGTTTTCCCATCTGACGTCCCACCACTGCAGCATGGGAAGTCATGCCTCCGGTGGCGGTAAGGATTCCCTGGGGCGCGCTCATTCCGTGGATATCATCGGGTGAGGTCTCGTCCCGAACCAGGACGACCTGCCGGCCTTCCTGTTTCCAAGCCACCGCCTCATCGGCAGTAAAAACCACCTGACCGGCAGCGGCTCCGGGAGAGGCAGCCAGCCCTTTGGCCAGACCCAGAGCTTGGGCTTTTTCCTCAATATCGAAAACCGGATGCAGCAGCTGGTCCAAGGCACCGGGTTCAACCAGCATGAGGGCTTTTTCCTTGGTGGTGACACCTTCCTTCACCAGGTCCACAGCGATCTTCACTGCAGCCTGGCCGGTCCGTTTGCCACTGCGGGTCTGCAGCATATAGAGCTTTTTTTCTTGAACGGTGAACTCAAAATCCTGACAATCCCCATAATGCTTTTCCAAACGGGTCGTTGTGTCTTTAAGCTCCTGATAAACTTCAGGCATATCCGTGGCCAGCTCACTGAAGGGAGAAGGCGTGCGGATCCCAGCCACGACATCCTCGCCCTGGGCGTTGCGCAGATATTCCCCAAAAAGTTCCAGGGCACCTGTCGCAGGATTCCGGGTAAAGCCAACGCCGGTCGCAGACTCCTCTCCATAGTTTCCAAACACCATGAGCTGTACATTGACCGCTGTTCCCAGGTCATCGGGGATGTGATTGATCCGCCGGTAGGTTTTAGCCCGGGGGTTGTACCAGGAGCTAAAGACCGAGGATACCGCCATAAAGAGCTGTTCCTTCACATCTTGGGGAAATTCCTGTCCCGACTCTTGCTTCACGGTGGCTTTAAATTCGGCCAGGATCTCTTCCAGCATGGCTTCAGAGATATCGGAATCTATCTCGACGTTTTTTTCAGCCTTTTTGGCCTGCAGGATCGCCTCGAATTTTCGCTTGGATATTTCCAGGACAACATCGCTGAACATCTGGATCAAGCGGCGGTAGCAATCCAGGGCAAAGCGGCGGTCGCCACTTTTACGGGCAAGCCCTTCCACTGCTTTATCGTTCAAACCGAGATTCAGAACGGTGTCCATCATCCCCGGCATGGAAAATTTTGCTCCGGAACGCACGGAAACCAGCAGAGGATTGTCCTGATCTCCGAAGGTCTGTTGGGCCGTTTTTTCGAGTCTGTCCAGATGCTCCAGGATCTCTGCGTTAACTCCGGCAGGCAACTGATTTCCCGCCTCAAAAAAGAGGCTGCAGACTTCGGTCGAAACCGTAAAACCGGGGGGAACCGGAAGTCCGATCCCAGCCATTTCAGCCAGATTGGCGCCTTTTCCACCCAGCGTGTCACGCATGTCACGATTACCTTCAGCTTGGCCTTGTCCAAAAAAGTACACGTATTTTTCACTCATCTTAATCTCTCCTTATATTCATAAAAAATGTCGATATATTTATATCTAATTAACATCATGACTTTCGTTAGATCTGAATTTATCACTCCAATCACTTCGTACAGAATGTCTATATTTTTTATTATCGACATTTTTTACCCTTCGGGCGAGCTTACCGAAATACGAGGGTGGGTGGGAGGTCGCCTCGTATCTACGGCAATCTCAACTCGTAAATAATAAAGGCTATCCATCAAAATATCGATTGATGATTCTTTAATCCACGTCCTATTATTCAATATTCAGGCTATTATGAATAAACCAGGTATTATTTAAGAGGAATACTCAGATTTAACCACTAATTGACAAGGAAATATACAATGTAACTTAACAAATTTCAAGAAAAACCTCAGAAAGATGTGAGTTCAGCTCGCTGCGCGGCGCTGGTAAAAAAAGATATTGAGAGATAAAAACAACAGGCCGGAGTCAAGCAGGAGAAGTCTATAATCGACGGTATGGCTCAAGGCGCCGAAGCATCCGCAGGTCACATCGATTCCGCGAAAGAGGGTGATAACCAGCAGGATCAGAAATGCGCCCAACAGGCCTGAGATCATCAAGGCAGCAGCCCGCGACCAGATTCCCAGCACAAGCAGGAGGCCGCATGACACCTCGATCCAGGGAAGGATCAGGGCGATCAGAAAGGACAGGCTCTGGGGAAAGATCCGGTAATTGGCGACATCCTGCGCAAAGAGGAGCGGATCTATGATCTTGATGATCCCTGACCAGATGAATACGGCTCCTATCAAAAAACGAAACGCCAAGATGATCTGCTTATTCTGAATCATCTTCAATTGGTAAACCTTCTTGCAGCCACTCTTCCCAACCCCCAAAAAATACCTTGAGAGAAACGAAGCCACGATCATGCAGGACTTTGGCTAATAGCACACTGGATTGGCAGTCGCTGCCGTCACAATAGATCACCAAGGTTTTATCCAGGGGAAAGGTTAAACTTTTGAGACTGTCCTCCGTGTGATCTTCCTCAAAGGGAATATTGACTGCACCCAAAATACGGCCGGAACGAAATTTGTCAAATGTACGACTGTCGATAAACGCCGCTTCTCCCTGCAAGAAAAGGTCTTCCGCCTCAGGCAGCGTTATGAACGTGATATTGGGGTAATCCTCTTCCGAAACGAAACCATGACTGAACTCATCTTGAAGGTATCTGCGAACTAAAGAAAAATTGAGACCTAAACCCAAGATAATACTCAGAATTCCTAAAACGAAGATCTGTGTGACCAGCTTTCCCTTTGTCATGGCCTCAGTTTAAAGGAAAAGTTCCTGGTATTTTTTCAGTCCAGCCTTAAAAACGACCAGAGCCCGCTTGAGGTCCTCCTCTTTGAGCACATAGGCGATCCTGACCTCGTCCAATCCCTTGCCCGGTGTGGAATAGAATCCTTGGGCCGGGGCCACCATGACCGTCTCATTGTCCAAACGGAAGTCCGTAAGCATCCATCTCACAAAGTGTTCGCTGTCTTTGATAGGAAGCTCCACGCTGATGTAGAAGGCTCCCTGAGGTTTGTGCATAACGATCCCGGGAATATCCTGGAGTCCCTCAAAAAGAACATCCCGCCGTCTCTGATACTCGATCTTTATGGGCTTAAAATAGTCCATGCCCATCCGATAGGCGGCCAGCGCCGCCTTTTGCTCCATGGTAGGAGGACACAACCGGGCCTGGGCAAATTTCAAGGCAGCTTGATAAACATCGGGATTTCGAGTGATAAGCGCCCCGATACGAGCGCCACAGCAGCTGAAGCGTTTAGAAATGCTGTCCACCACGATGGCCCGCTCGGTGATGTCGTTATACTCCAGGATGCTTTTGTGGCGGGCACCGTCATAGACAAACTCTTTGTAACACTCATCCGCAATGAGAAAAAGGTCATGTTTTTTGACCAATTCAACCACTCGATCTATCTCATCGGAGGTGTAAACCGTGCCCGTGGGATTGCTGGGAGAGCAAAGCAGGATGGCGCGTGTTTTGTCATTGATCCGTGCCTCGATGATCTCAATCGGCGGCAGCCGGAAGCCATCCTTCACATCCAAGGTAAGGGGGGAGATATCGACATTGGCTCCAGAGGCATACCCGTTATAGTTGGTGTAGAAGGGCTCGGGGATGATGATCTCCTCACCTGGATCCGCTACCACGGAAAAAGCATAATGGATGGCTTCAGAACCGCCGATGGTTATGAGCACATCGTCTGCTTCCAGGGATATCTGATAGTCAGAAAAATAGTCGACAATGGCCTGACGCAGGTCTAAAAATCCCTGGGCCGGACCATAGGCCAGGACATCCTCGGTATCGTCACAAAAAGCATCCCACCCAGGTTTAGGAGTGGGGATATCCGGCTGACCGATGTTGATGAAATACACATGGGCTCCCTCGGCAATGGCTTTGTCGGCATAGGGTTTTAGCTTGCGGATGGGGGATTCCTGAATCTCCAAGCCTCGCTGTGATATTTTCATTTCTGCTGTCCTCCGAGAATGTGATTATTCCAAAAAACGGGGATGATTGTCAAAAGTTTTTGTTGCTTGGATTAATGTATTCTGCTATTTTGTTCAGGACTATCTTCGGCAAAACCATGCGGAAAGACCCTCAAGCACGCATCCTCCACAAGCAGAATTGGGGCGACTATTTCATCCTTGCCCTTGAATCTCCCCGCATAACATCTGAGGCCCACCCCGGCCAATTTTTAATGGTGCGAGTCGGTGAGACATCCTTCCCCCTGCTGCGGCGTCCCTTCAGCATCCATGCCGTACAGGACAACGCGCTTGAGATCTTTTTCCAGACAACAGGTTTAGGAACGAGGCAATTGAGCCTGAAACAGGAAGGCGACCGACTTGACATCCTAGGCCCTTTAGGAAGAGGTTTCAACCTGGATATCGAGGGCAGCACACCCAAGGCTGCCCTGGTGGGAGGAGGCCGGGGAATAGCTCCCCTCTATTTTCTGAGTGAATCATTACGACTACAGGGAGTCAGCGCCACCATATACTACGGAGGAAGGACGGTCGAGGACCTCCCCCTCAGGAAAAAATTTCTAGCAGCCGGTTATCCTCTCCACTGTTCCACCGAGGATGGATCCTACGGCTTCAAGGGACTCATCACAGACCACTTGATACAAGACCTGAAACAGAATCCAGCAGATCGGATCTATGCATGTGGACCGGACGGGATGTTGAAGAGGTTGGCTGAGATATCTCAAGAATATTCGATCCCTGCCGAGCTTTCCCTGGAAGCGATCATGGGATGCGGATTCGGCGCCTGTTGGGGCTGTGTGCACCGGCTCAAAAAAGACCAAGAGATCGGATGGCAGAAGATCTGTGAAGACGGCCCGGTTTTTCCGGCTGAGATGATCATATGGGAAAAAGAATGACACACAGCGATCTTTCCATTGACCTGGGCTTTTGTCGCCTTAAAAATCCTGTGATCGCCGCCAGCGGCACCTTTGGCTACGGGACGGAGTTCAGCCGCTTTTTCGATCTCAACCGGCTGGGGGGATTCGTGGTCAAAGGTCTCTATTCGACGCCGCGTCCCGGAAACCCGCCACCACGCTTGGTCGAGACCGCCAGTGGCTTGATCAACGCCATCGGTCTCCAAGGTATCGGAGTCAAGAGATTTTGTCAGGAGATCCTGCCACAACTCCAGGATCTGGATACAGCGGTAATCATCAACGTCTGTGGTTCCCACGAGGAAGAATATGCTGCTGTTGCTGAGCACCTGGATGGCTTTGAGGGGATAGCCGCCTACGAATTAAACGTTTCCTGCCCCAATGTCTCCACCGGAGGGAGTTGTCCAGCCCTTGATCCCGAGGCCACGCACCGGATCGTAAGCTTGGTTAAGAAATCCTGCCGCAGACCTTTGATCACCAAGCTGTCACCCAATACAGGAAAGATCATAGAAGTAGCTAAAAGCGCAGAGGAAGCAGGCTCGGATGCCATTTCCCTGGTCAACACCTTTCTGGCAATGGCGATCGACGCAAAAACTCGGCGCCCCAAACTGGCGAACGTACTGGGCGGACTGAGCGGACCCGCCATTAAGCCTATTGCCCTGAGGATGGTGTATCAGGTCGCCCAGGAAATCCGGATCCCGGTGATTGGAATGGGCGGGATCACCACATCTGAAGATGTTTTGGAATACATGATCGCCGGCGCTAGCGCGGTAGAAGTGGGGACAGCCAACTTTGTCGATCCGGAAGCTATTCCCCTGATCATCGACGAGCTCGATGTATACTGCCAAACCCATAACATAGAGCGTTTGGCCAGTCTCACTGGCACCCTGGCCCCGCTGTAGGGGCCATTGTCCCAATGGACCACTTGTGTTATCCCAAGGGACATTTTATATAGGAACACGACATGATAGAAAAAAGCACGATCGCACAAAGGATCATCGTTGCACTGGACGTCAACGACAAAGCAAGGGCACTCTCTCTGATTCGAGAACTTCCCGATGCAGAGGTGTTTAAGATCGGCATGCGGCTGTTTACTGCCGAAGGGCCCGCACTGCTCAAGGACGTGCAGGAACTTGGGAAAAAGGTTTTTCTCGATTTGAAATTTCATGATATCCCCAACCAAGTGGCAGGAGCGGTCAGAATGGCTGTTCAGCACGAAGTCAGCATGCTGACCCTGCATGCATCGGGAGGAAGCGAGATGCTGCGGAAAGCAGCGGAGTCGGCTGCAGAGGCAGCCGATCAAATTGGAAAACCGAAGCCCATGCTGCTCGCCGTCACCGTTCTGACGAGTTTAAAAGATGCACAGCTCAGCGAGATCGGAATGGGAGCAGATGCAGCAGGGCAGGTTCTTCGGCTGGCAGGCTTGGCTCAGCAGACAGGCATGGAAGGCGTGGTCTGCTCGCCCCAGGAGATAGAGCTCATTCGGGAGCAGCACGGACATGAGTATTTGATAGCCACACCTGGAATCAGACCGACCTGGGCAGCCGCAAACGATCAAAAACGGATCATGACACCGGCACAGGCGATCAATCTAGGAGCAAATTATTTAGTGATCGGACGTCCCATCACCGCCGCTCCCTCTCCCCTGGAAGCCTTTCACAAAATACTCGATGAGCTAGCCTAGATCCCTTAGAAAAAACGGAAGAGGGTGCCGCCCCAGAATACTCCCCACACCAAAGTCATCGCCACGATATAAATGACCACAGCGGCTACAGCGCTGATCACAAAATAGCCTACGATCTTGTCTTTTGGCGTCCCCATGAGAGAAGCATCAAAGCCCAGGTAAAGAAGAAAAAAACTATAAAACATGGCAAGATATACCAAAAGACCTAAAAAAGGCAGGATATACAGAATTCCGGCCAGCCACACCGGTGTCATACTGAAAACCGCCAATTTCATGGCCTGGGGCAAATTCTGTTTGGAAGAGAAGGAAGGCGCCAGGGCATTGATAACGAAACCAAGCAGATAAGCCAGGGCCAGCAGTGCAATATAGTAAAAGATGCTGTAAAAGAAAGAACGCCCCATAATACTGCGTCCCGTGAAGGGAACACGGGCCCCTCCCATCAGAACCCGTCCCAGAAACTGGGCGACGGCTGGGACAGCAGCTAAGATGATAGCGTAGTTCATAAAGAGCTGCGTAGGAGTCAGCTCCTCTTCCTTGATCTTAACCCACTCTTCATTCGGTTTGAGTAGGATCCCTTGGACTCGAGAAACAAGCTCCATCCCTTTCCTCCTTCCGGATGAGTGTTCTCACTATAGCGCTATTATTCTAAAAATGTCAATGGAGGGGAGGTTGGAGGCGCGGGTCGGATTCGAACCGACGAATCGAGGTTTTGCAGACCTCTCCCTTAGCCACTTGGGTACCGCGCCTATTTCGATCAAAAAAGGAGGTGGAGCGGGCGAAGGGATTTGAACCCTCGACCTTCTGCTTGGCAAGCAGACGTTCTACCACTGAACTACGCCCGCTGAATTCACATTACGAAATCGTGCGATACGGGCCTAAACTACCAAAATCGCTTGTTTCTGTCAATACTCTCGCCCCGGGCTGTACATCTCTATTTCCGTGATTATAGTTTTTTGAAGGTTTAAGTGGGGAAGATTTTTACCGGAAATAGAGATGCTTCCTGCTCAAGGCCGGTTCAGTAGGCAGGGCGTGTCATGATCTGATCGCCGAGGCGGATGGCATCCTGACAGGAAAGCACTTTCACTGTGGCGGTTCCCTCACCCACATGGATGACAACCACGTTTCCCAATAACATGACAGGTGCGCCTTCGGTCACGATCCGGTAAAGGATCAGCTGCTGGCCTACCTGAATGCCATCCCGAGCACCAAGACTGACAAGTGCACGGCCTCCGGAACCGATCTGATTCCGATCGAGCACCAAGTAAACCACTTCACCTGTGGGGCCTTCCGATTCAAAGGGAGGGACAGCATATCCCAAATCCTTGCCCATCATGGTTTCTTTAGGTTCAAAGGGGAGCAAGAAATCGCCTACCCTGACCGCATTGCAGCATTTTTCAATGATGGCCGTTGACTGTGTATCCGCAACATGTTCTATCCGGATCCGTCCTTTCCATTTGGCTAAAGCACCGTATTGATAGACGGGCTTGCTTTCATCGTGAACACGATTCCTTCTTTCTATTGCTAAGATCTGATACATCTGACCCGACTCGATCCCATCCTGCCGGCCCTGATTGATATACATCCTGTCCCCATCACTGAATATGGTTCTCGCATCATGGGCGCCTTCGGCATCGATGATCCGGATAGCGGGATCGTCACCTTCATAGATGTTGAACGAACAATACAAGTCCGTTTCGCTTAAAAGTTCATAGATCTCATCGAAAATTTTGGCTTTTCGAACCTGGTTGAGATCTTCTTCCTGTTCGGGCTGAGCAGGTTGGGGAGCCCGACTGGGAAGTGTTTCGACCTTGGCCAAAGATACATTCCCACAGGATTTGGGCACGATAAACTCATAGGACCTGTCTCCCTTCTCAAAAGACATGAAATAAACAGGCAAAGGCTCCGTTCCAGCCCACTCGAGATCCTGCACGAGCTTTACCCTACCCTGTGAGCGAAACAACATCCACATCATCTTTTCGCCGACAGCAAGATCTTTTTCCTCAAGGGTGGATTGTCTCAAGCGATCCATGAAATCAGCGTAAAGATCTCCGTAACCTGCAGTCTCAAATCCAAACTTGAGGTCATCCGTCTTATTCTCCAGAGCGGCTTTCAGGTCCTCCTGGGACATCGTATCTTCGACGTTAACAAATTTGTATCTTCCAATCTCTCTTAGCTTTTTCGTTTCGGCATGTGTGCTCAACGAAGAAAGAATAAAAATACACACAAGAATTAAAATTAATCTTTTGTTGTTCATCCTGGCCTCCCTTCGGATAGCAGTGGATTTATATAGTCTTGAGTATGTCAATATGCAGGACGCGTCATGATCTGATCGCCGATACGAACTGCATCCCGACAGGATAACACTTTAATGGTTGCGGTCTCGGCTTGAACATCGATGACAACAACGTTACCGAAGACCATGAGCGGTGCGCCTTCCGAAACCACACGATAAACGATCAACTGCTGACCGAGCTGGATCCCGGCCTCGGAACCCATGCTGATCAGAGCCCATCCGCCGCTGCCGATCTGGCTTCGGTCCAGCGGAAGGTACATCACTTCTCCTTTGGGACCTTCGCTCTCGAACGGCGGCACATCATAGCCCAAATCCTTGCCCATCATGGTTTCTTTAGGTTCAAAGGGAATCACATAGTCGCCGACACGGACCTCATGACAGGATTTTTCGATAACACCGGTAGCCTTTGAATCCGTAACGGAGACAACGCGCATACGCCCCTTTTTGGTCCCCAGGTCGCCATAGCGCCACAGGGGTTTGTCCTCATCAGCCACCCGGTTTCTGCGCTCGATCTCCACAATGAGAAAAAGCTGTCCCGGTTCGACTCCATCTTCTTTGCCCTTGTCGATAAAGATGACATCTCCGTCGCTGAAAATCTCTCTCATAGCGCCACCTTTGGCACCGATAACCTGGGTATCGGGTTGGTCATCTTTTATCACCCGGAACGAACAGTATAGATCGGTTTCAGTGAGAAGCTCATAGATCTCTCGATAGATCTTGGCCTTTTGTATTTGAGTTACATCTTGCTGACCTGGATTGGCGGCAAACAGGGTCAGCGCCAAGAGCATGATCCCGACTGTTTTTCCTGTGATTCTGAGCATGGTTTTGTTCACTTTGGCACCTCTTGCTAGCAATAATACGCCTTTAAGTTGTTTTGTATTATATTTAGTCATTTTTAGCCTGTCAATAATTGAATATTTTCTTGAGAGGAATGAAATACCCGGCAAAGCCATTATTTTCAGAGATTGGACACACAAAGGGCAATTCTATACAATGGGGAAGATGAAAAATACGCTCCGGGTGGCTCTGCTTTTCGGCGGACGCTCAGCCGAACACGAAGTTTCCCTGACATCTGCCGCTGCCATCTACAGAAATCTGAACCCGGACAAGTATCAAGTTGTCTCTGTATTTATCGATAAAGCCGGTCGCTGGCGCCCCGTGGAATCGCCCTTGCTTCCATCAGAGCAGCTCGATCAAGGAGATTTTTTTTCGTTTTTACCCTGGAAACAAGAAAACTCTCCCATTTCCCTGGAAGCCGATATCTACTTCCCCATCCTCCACGGCCCCTTTGGAGAGGATGGAACTATGCAGGGCCTTTTCGAGATCGCAGATGTCCCCTACGTAGGGGCTTCGGTATTGGCCTCAGCAGCAGGTATGGATAAGGCCGTGGCCAAGGCCCTGTTCACTTCTTGCCATCTCCCCGTAGCAGAATATCTCACCATCAAGAAGATAGACTGGCAGAAGGACAGACAAGCCTGCTTAGAACACATTCATGGTATTTTCAACCCCCCGTTTTTTGTAAAGCCGGCCAACATGGGATCGAGCGTTGGTATCACTAAGGTCAAGGAACCCGGCCAAACTGCACAGGCCCTGGAACTTGCCTTTCAATACGATCAAAAAATTCTGGTGGAAGAAGGCATCGCAGGCCGCGAACTCGAATGCAGCGTCCTGGGGGATGAAAATCCAAAAGCCTCTTTACCAGGAGAAGTCATTCCCCATAGAGAATTCTACGACTATCGAGATAAATATCACGAAGGCAAGACCCGGTTCGGAATACCGGCTGATCTCACGCCTGAAATCGTGACCAAGGTCCAAGGTCTGGCACTGCAAGCTTTCCGTGCCATTGATTGTTCCGGTATGGCCCGAGTCGATTTCTTCCTCCAGGACAAAACGCAGAAACTTTTCCTCAACGAGATCAATACCATCCCCGGCTTCACTCAGATCAGCATGTATCCCAAATTATGGGAAATAAGCGGCCTCCCCTTTCAGCAGCTGCTGGAAGAGCTGATCACACTGGGGCTGGAAAGACATCGTTCCCGCAAGCACAACCTGGAATGGACATGAGGATCCTGGCAATCGACTACGGGGATAAAAATCTGGGCCTGGCCATTTCCGACAGGTTGTTGATCACGGCCCAAGGTCTGGAAAAATATCGGCTCAGGTCCAAGCAGGAAGATCTCGCTTATTTTAAAGATCTCATCTCTCGCTACGAGATCGGGAAGATCGTGATCGGTCTTCCCCTGAGAATGGACGGTACAAGCGGAACCCGAGTGGACAAGACCAAAACCTTTGCCCTATGGTTGGAACAGTCGCTCAAGATTCCCATTGTCTTTTGGGATGAGAGACTGACGACCAAGGAGGCTCTTGGCATTCTGCGCGAGCAGGGAGCAAAGCCCCATCAGAAGAAACAATACAAAGATCAAATCGCGGCCGCCTTGATCTTGTCGAGCTATTTGGAAAGCGAAAAATTCAGATCCGATGTTGATTAGATTCCTTAAGATCATTCTGGGATTCACTGTGCTGGCCCTGATAATCTTTGCAGGTCTGTTTACGACCGCGTTCAACCACACTCCGGAGGCGGTACCGGACACCCTCATCTTCGAAGTGAAAGAAGGCTCGAATGCCACACACATCGCAGACGACCTCTTTTCCCAGGGGATAATCCCTAAAAAATGGCCTTTTCTCTGGGGATACCGCCTCTTTTTTTCCTCCCACAGCCTTAAAGCCGGTGAGTACGCGCTCCCGGTTCCACTCTCGCCTAAACAAGCTTTGAGCCTTCTCATCGCCGGCCGGGTCCACCTTCGTTCGATTACCATCGCCGAAGGATTAACCCGCACGGAAACAGCCGAACATCTGGAAGCATCCGGATTTGCGGATAAAGCCAAATTCTTAGCCGTTTCTGCAGATTCAGCTCGGATCTCAAGCTTGGATCCCGAAGCCCAGAACCTGGAGGGATATCTTTTCCCCGAAACCTATCGGTTTCCCAAAGGTGCTTCTGAGGGGGCCATCGTGGCAGCCATGACGGACCAATTCATGCGGACATTTGCAGAGGAATGGAAAACAAGGACGATCGAGTTGGGAATGAGCGTAAGAGAGATCGTGATCCTGGCCACTTTGATCGAAAAGGAGACCTCAAAGCCGGAAGAACGATTTTTGGTGTCCGCGGTCTTTCACAACCGGCTCCGCATCCGGATGAAGCTCGACTGTGATCCCACCATCGTTTATGCCTTGAAGCAGATAGGAGAATACACCGGACGGCTGCGCTACAAAGACCTGAAGTACGACTCCCCGTATAACACCTACCTGTATGGTGGGTTGCCCCCTGGACCGATCGCGAATCCGGGCCGGGCTGCCTTAGAAGCCGCTCTCTTTCCTGCCGACGTCGACTACTTCTTTTTCGTCTCCCGCAATGACGGAAGTCACCATTTCAGCCGTACCTACCGGGAGCATCAGAACGCCGTCAACACATACCAACGCAGATAAGAGAGGGTGAGTTTAGGGAATGTTC
>JAUWSR010000005.1 GCA_030609975.1 Acidobacteriota bacterium
ATTCTCTTTCGAGGTAGAGAACACACCCACACCCCTACCGAAGAACTCTTATTTTAAATCCGCTCTCTTGAGTCTGGTTTCTGAGGTAGCAACTCTAGATACTAGAAACGCATGACCAATAAATTAGAGTCCTGTGGAAGGGGATGGGTGTGTTCTTTCAATTCCGAGAGAACATACCCAGCCCCCACATTCTTTTCTTGAATATCTGGATAGGAAACAGCCATTGTTTTTAGAGGAAAAACAAATATATTCTTGAGAATTGTTGTGATTATGCCGAGTGAAGGGTGGGTCTTGAAGTCACTTTATGTATCCGAGGGACTTCAACATCTCCTCGCTTTCTTTGTCCAGCTTGACCTCGGTCTTATCTGCCAATATCTCATCTGCTTTATTGACGATCTCCCGGGACAAGGCAACGATTTGTTTCTCGTGGTTGTGTTCTGCATACACATTGAGCTTTTCTTTTGGATCAAACTCCAGGTTGTATAGCTCGAAAGTGCGAGTGAGGGGAGTGAAAATCAAATGCCAAGGGTAGCTCAGCACACTGAAACGGTCATGAGTAGATTCAGGAGAATAGGTTTCTCCCAACAGAGGGATGTTTTCATCGTCCCTGATTCGGAGCATGTCTCGACCCGTGAAAAACGATGGAGACTTCCATCCCTGCAATGCCAACAGAGTGGGAGCGATATCCAAGAGACTGACAAGCTGTTTGTGCCTCTGGGGAGAGGGGAGAAGCGAAGGAGCGCTGATTATGAGAGGAATCTTTCGATAAATCTGTTGCAGGTAATGAATATGGCCGAAGTACGCCTCTCTGCGGTCGGTCTGATACTCCCCCAAACCTTCTCCATGGTCGCCGCAAAGTATAATCACACTTTTATCCAAAATTCCCCAATTTCGCAGCGATTCGGTCAGAATCCCCAGCTGACTGTCCAAGTACTCCACCTCTTTACGGTAACCTTCCACATGTTCCGAAGGGAAAAGGTTGATGTTGCCCTTGGCTTTGATCACCATCTCAGCCTCAGCCGTGGGGCTGTGGATGACAAGTGCAGCTGTTTGCTTGAACGCCAGTATCTGCTTATCTCCTCGACTCAGCATATCTCCTCGCTCCAGTTTCCAGGATGATGCTTCCGGGAGTTCGATCTCGAAATCGTTCAAACTGATCCGATATTCATCGCGGGGGGAAGGGAAGGGTTTTTCAACTTCGAAGAGAATGCGGTTTTCTCCCTTAGTGAGCGGAAAACTCAAGGACAGATCTTCCCGGTGTTGGAGACACAGCTCAGCATAAGGCTGGCCATTGAGAAAAATTTTAACATCGGGCTCCAGTGTAGGGGGGGCATAGGGGTCATGGGGATCGGAGTAATGCAGCCACAGAAAAAACTCTTGGTCTTTGTATCTATCCAACCACAACAAAGCTCGCTCATTTACCTCGGCTGCGGTAAGGTACCATCTACGTGGGTGGGGCTGATCTGCATAGACATCAAAACCGATGTCCAGATTGAATTTTGCCTGCAACACGCCCAATGAAATAAATGCACCCGTTCGGTATCCATTTTTTTGAAATATCTCCGGCAGAGATTGGAGATCCTGCCTGGGTTGAAAGATCTGACCATTGTTGTAGATACCAAGCTCATGTGGAGGCAGAGAATAGAATAAGGTTGCATGGGCAGGCACTGTGATCGGGATAGGGGAATAGGCGTTCTCGAACACGATCCCTCTTTCCGCATAAAAGTCCATATGGGGCGTAGATGCATTCTGTGAATCATAAGCCCCGACAAAATCAGCGCGCAGAGTATCTAAGGTGATCAGGATCACACTAGGCCTTTCCTGCGACGAGGACTGACGACAGGCAAAAATGCTGATGATGAGTAGAAATGCAGAAATGGCTATTAAAAAAGGAAGCGAGGTCCGGCTACTTAACATGCTTAGCGAAGGTAGCCCAAGGCCTTCAGTTTCTCCTCCAATTCCTTATCCATACGGATGCGCTGCTTTTTCCTCTGGAGCTTTGCCTTTTCCGCGTAGTAAGCATCCAATTCCTTTAGGATATCCTGTCGGAGTGTTTGAGTCCGCTTGAATATATCGTTTCGCTCATGCGAGTCACGATTCAGGTCATAAACCTCTATGGATTTAACGCCCTCTTTTGATTTTTGGATGATGAATTTTAGCCTATTCTTGTTGGTAGCGATCAACGCTGGGCAGGGATCGGGCACGTTTTTATGGGCCAGGTCACTGATGAAAACACGGTCTTCATTTTCACTCCCTTTTAAAAAGGAAATGAGGCTTTTCCCCTCAATGCTGCTTCCATCATACTTGATCCCAGCTGTTTCAAGAGCGGTGGGCAAAATGTCGATCAGGCGACACATGCTCTCGATCTGTTTCCCTTTATAATCGGAATCAGGAAATTTGATCACAAGTGGAACCCGGATCAATTCCTCGTAAACCGTCCGGCCGTGGAGCCAGCCGCCATGTTCGTCGAATTCTTCTCCATGATCTGAAGTAATTATCAACAGCGTATTGTCGTAGATCCCCAACTCTTTGAGACGAGCAACCAAGGGACCGATCAGGACATCGTCAGTGTAACGGATCTCGCCATCATAAAGAGCCACGATGTTGGCTTTCTCTTCGGTCGTGAAAGGATAGTCTTCACCCTGGTTGTCTAGGAAATTTCGCAGCGCCAGTTTGGTCCATTCGGCATTTTCATCCAGGAACATCTCATTCCAAGGTGAAGGGCTGGCGTAAGGACCATGTATTTGGAACGTGTGCAGAAAGAGAAAAAATGGTTTATCCTTATTGTTGCCCAACCAATCTGACGTGAACTGAAACATTTGTTCCGCTTCATCCATGCCTAAGGGGGCTTTTCGCCCTCCCACAGGTTCGTCATACCAATCGAAGCCCTTAGCAAATCCGTAGATACTGCTGACATAGCCGCCGCCGGTGAATCCGAAGGTGATGTAACCCTGGTCCTTAAGGAAAGTCGCTAAGGAGGGTAGGGATTCGTCGACCTTTTGATCGTTGAAGTAGACTTGATGGCTGGCGGAGTTCAATGAAAAAAGCATGGACATATGGGAGGGAAGCGTCCAAGGGCTATGTGCATAGGCGTGAGTAAAACGCGCGGAATCCTGTGAGAGCGCGTCCAAGGCGGGACTGGTGGGGCGTGAATAGCCATAGCAGCCCAAATGGTCTGCGCGCAAAGTATCTAGAGAGATCAGAATAACGTTAACCTGGTCCTGGTTTGGGCGGTAGATGATGGGATTGACCCAAAAAGCAAACGAGGTCGTGGTGTCGGCCGGGTTTTCGCTCTGAGAATTTTCCTCAGTGAGAAAGGTCAGCTTTAACTTCCTATTGGCGAATGAGGACAGATCGACCTGTTCATGTCCGATCTGGTCCCGAAGGAGCCGGGGTTCCAGGGTTACTGTCTTCTCGAATAATACCTCTTGTTTGCCTGAATGTTCCGCAGTGATTTTAAAATGTGCGGATTGGTTCTCCTGGCTTTCTTTGTACGCAAAGATCCCCAATCCAAATTCCAAGATGGCATTTTCAGGGATGTCAACATCGAATTCATAACGGCTGAGGGGAGGGGCAAGCAGCGCAGTCAAGGAAAGATTTTCCAAAACAAGTTTTTTCTTGAGGTTTTCAGGATTGATCTTTTGTTCATGTTCGGATAATGCAAAATCGTATTGGATCCGGTAAAGATCGGTAAACACGTTCTTGTTGCCCTGATCATCCAGATCTGTCAGGTAACGCTCATTCAGTTTGTGCCCCGTGAATTCAGATTGTCGTTCCGCAGGAACAAAGAAAAGAACAAGATCGTTTTTCGTCTTTACTTGGAACGGATAACACAAACGGCGGGGGGGCGTGGGGCGGGTTTCGGAGAGCCTTTCAGATAACGAAGATTGTATTTTAAAAGAGTGTGATCCGGGCGAGAATTCCTTGCTGGCAGTACAAAATTTAAAATCTCTGCCAAGCGCTTTTTTTTCCCAGAGCTCACCATCTACGTAGATATCCAGATCAAGCGGATGCCAGTTGCGTCGGGCATAGATCTCTATTTCGACAGGAGCTGCAGGCAGTATTGTCTCGAAGTTGAAGGATTCATCCACATCCAGAACCACACATTTGAGCCCTTTGTTGTAGTTTTCGTCATAGCGGATATCGACAGTATTATTGGTTTCAACCCACTTCCACTGGATGGAATCGTAAAGCTCAACGTTGAAAAAATCCAGCGGTACATCCTCTAATTGCACCTGCATTCCCTCCGGGATTTGGTATTCGCTTTGGCCTAAGATCGAGGTATGAGTGGTCGCTCCCCAGACCTTTTGTTTAGAAGTGGAAAGCTCAGGGATCAGAGCGAGTTTATCTGAAAATTCATCTGTGACAGATTGAAATCTATCTAATATTCCCGAAAAGGGTGTGGATTTTACATGAGAGGCGTCCATATAGTCGAGCAACCGTAGCACCGGCTTTTTTTTAAAATCGTGAGCTTCTTTTTTAAGCACCTGACAGCGGGGCATTCCCAGCAACAGCAACACCACAAACCAGGGGGCTAGACGGATGATTTTGTCTCTTTTCATTACGGGTTATTATTTCCCACACCACGGAAATTGTCAATCTCACACACAATCGCGCGTGATTTTTATGGGGAAAGCTGAAGTTTTAAAAAAAAATAAAAAAAATATTTAAAGTATTTGCATTGTTCATTTTATTTTTATAAAATCTAGACCTTTATAAACCCATGATAGAGATATTCTTCGTTTTCCTAATCACAGGTATCTTAGGTGTCTTCCTGGTCCTGGTTAACAAGATCGTTGGGCCTAAACGGACAAATCCCACCAAAGAAATGCCATTTGAATGCGGCAGTCCTTATCTACAAGACCGGATCCCCCCTATCCCGATCAAGTACTATCTGGTCGCTTTTTTATTTTTTCTGTTGGGCGTGGAAGTTGTTTTCTTCTATCCCTGGGCGTTGGTGTTCAAAAGCTTGGGGAATCCCGCACTGCTGTTCATGTCAGGCTATATTCTGATCCTAGGGTTGGGCTTCATCTATGCTTGGCGCAAGGGAGCATTTCAGTGGGAAAAATAATCAAGCGTGCTTACTACCGCGAAACCCTGAACGGGGGATTTATTGCTACCAAGCTCAACTATATGTTGGGGTGGGGACGTAAATACTCGATTTTTCATTATCCCTTCATTACAGCCTGCTGTGGGATGGAATACATGTCGGCTGCGTGTGCTCACTGGGATTTTGACCGCTTTGGCGTAGGCATGACCACGTTTTCCCCCCGTCAAGCGGATATGCTCTTTGTCGTGGGGACGATCTCTCACAAAGAAGCGCCGGTTCTGAAAACCGTCTATGACCAGATGGTCGAGCCTAAGTGGGTCATTGCCTGTGGCGCCTGTGCAGTGAGTGGCGGGATCTACGATAATTACGCCGTGCTCCAGGGAATCGACAAGATCATCCCGGTCGATGTCTACATCCCGGGCTGTCCTCCTCGACCGGAAACAATCCTGAATGCGCTGGAAAGACTTCAGGATAAGATTCAACACCAAAAACAAGATTGGCGATGGAAAATAAAGAAATAATCGAATCCCTCCAGCGGAAATTCTCCGCCAGCATCCTGGATGTCTCTGCTCAGTTTGGAGACGATACCCTCTTGATCGACAAAGCGGCCTTACTGGACTTGGTTCAATTCTTGAAAGCAAAACCGTATGAATTCAGCATGCTGTTGGACCTGACTTGTGTGGATTATCCAGACAAGGATGACCGTTTTGAGATGGTCTACCATTTTTTATCGCTCTCACAGAACCTGCGCATCCGGGTTAAAGCGGGTGTCAGTGAGACCGATCTGACTATCGACTCTCTCGCCGGCATCTGGAAAAATGCCAACTGGCTGGAGAGAGAGATCTTCGATATGTTTGGGATAAGTTTTAATAATCACCCCGATATGCGGCGCCTGTTCATGTATGCTGGCTTCGAAGGTCATCCTTTGCGCAAGGATTATCCTCTGCGCAAGCAGCAGCCGTGTATCCCCTTGAGAAATAGCGATGTTGACTAGAATCCAGAAAGAAGCACAGCCCGAAAGCCTCTTGATCAACATGGGGCCCTCTCATCCCGCGATGCACGGCACCATTCGGATCATGCTGGAGCTGGACGGCGAAGTGGTCCGAAACTCCGAAGTCGAAGTGGGATATCTGCACCGCGGTTTTGAAAAGATCTGTGAGAACAAGACCTATTTTAGCCTTCTCCCCTATACCGATCGCTTGAACTACGTGTCCCCTCTGATCAACAACCTGGGATATGTCATGACCATGGAAAAGATGCTCGGGATCGAAGTGCCGGAGCGTGCTCAGTATATCCGAGTGATCATGAGTGAAATGTCCAGGGTTTCAGACCATCTCACAGCTCTTGCCGCCATGACCATGGAGTGCGGAGCTTTTACCGTATTTCTTTATTATATCAAAGCGCGGGAGGAGATCTGGAATTTTATCGAACAAACCGCCGGTGCCCGGATGACCACATCCTACATCCGCATTGGGGGCGTCAAAACCGACATCCACCCGGACTTTGAACCGTTGATGGAGAAGGCCATTGTCATGACACGCGATGTCCTTAAAGATGTGAGCGGATTGCTTGATAAAAATAAAATCTGGATCGATCGCACACGGGATGTGGCCGTGGCCTCTCCGGAAACAGCAATCAACTACGGTTTCACCGGCCCCTGCCTCAGAGCTTCAGGTGTGTCTTACGATGTGCGTAAGGCCCATCCCTACCTGGTTTACGACCAGCTCAACTGGGAAGTACCCCTGGGTGAGAAGGGCGACAATTATGACCGCTATCTGGTCCGTATGAAAGAGATGGAACAGAGTCTTCGCATTATCGAACAAGCCGCTGCTAAAATGCCCAAAGCGACATCATCAGCAGATCTTATCGCAAAGGGCATGGAGCCCGCTGAAGCGATCAAGACCTCCCGGAGTCAGAAAGTCGATGCAGCCATCCAGTTGTCACCCAACCTTGAAGGGTCTGAAAAACGATCATATCCCGATATCGTATCGGGAAAATACAGCGTGCCTCCCAAGGAGGACACGTACACCAATATCGAAGGCTTGATCAATCATTTTAAATTTTTCATGCGTGGTCATGGGATCCGCCCACCTAAAGGGGAAGTGTATTTTTCGGTGGAAGGAGGCAACGGTGAGTTGGGATATTACATTGTATCGGACGGCACAGACAAACCTTACCGACTCCATCTGCGGGCGCCTTGCTTCCATATCGTTTCGGCTTTGGAGGAGTTGATCCAGGGACATTATATTGCGGATATCATACCCACTTTTGGCTCGACCAATATGATCGGCGGGGAGTTGGACCGATGAGTCCAGAGTTTTCAGAAAACACCAAAACGCCATCGCTGAGGTGATCTCCCATTATCCCAATAAAGAAGCGGCTCTGCTGCCGATCTTGCATTTAGCTCAAAAGGAACAGGGTTTTATCTCTGCTTCTACGGAAAAACAGGTGGCGAAGATTCTGGAGATCAGTCCGGCGAAAGTGCATGAAGTTGTCACGTTCTACACCATGTACAATCGAAAACCCGTGGGAAAATATCACATACAGGTTTGTGCCAATCTGAGTTGTTCACTTCTGGGCGCGGGCTCGCTCATCGAATACCTGGGAGGCAAACTGGGCATTCAACCCGGTGAAACCACAGAAGACGACCGTTTTACGCTAACACTGGTCCAATGTTTGGGAGCTTGTGAACAGGCCCCTTGTTTTATGATAAATTTCGATTATTACGGTGACTTGGATGAAACAAAGATCGATGAGATCCTGGATAAACTGGAGTAATTCAGAAAAGTGAGCGAAAAACAATTATCCAAACTTTTCGGGCTGGAAAACTCCCATCAGATCGACGTTTATATTGAGCAAGACGGCTACCGGGCCGTAAAAAAAGCGCTCTCCGAGCTTACTCCGGAAACGATCCTGGACTTGGTTAAAGCCGCTAATCTCAGAGGACGCGGGGGAGCGGGATTCCCAGCCGGCATCAAATGGGGATTCGTACCTAAAGGAGTGGATAAGCCGAAATACTTGTGTGTCAATGCCGATGAAGGTGAGCCGGGGACTATAAAAGACCGTTACCTAATGACAAACGTTCCTCATCTGCTGTTGGAAGGCATTATTATTACCTGTTACTGTGTCGGCATTCATGTCGCTTATATCTACATCCGGGGAGAATACGAAATGGTCGCCCAAAGACTCGAGCAAGCCATTGCAGAGGCGCATGCTCAGGGTTATTTGGGAAACAATATTTTGGAAAGTGGGTTTGACCTTGAAGTGTATGTGCATCGAGGAGCGGGAGCATATATCTGCGGTGAAGAAACAGCTCTCTTGGAATCCTTAGAGGGCAAACGGGGGAATCCTCGTCTAAAACCACCCTTCCCAGCCTCGATCGGTTTATTCCAGTGTCCCACTGTGATCAACAATGTTGAGACTCTCGCCAACGTTCCCTCCATCATTCTGAAGGGAGCTGGATGGTTCTGCCAACAGGGACTGCCCAAAGACGGGGGAACCCGGTTGTTTGGGGTCAGTGGAATGGTGCAAAAGCCGGGTGTCTATGAACTTCCTACGGGCAGCAACCTGAGAGACCTTATTTTCCAACATGCCGGTGGCATGAAAGAAGGCAAGAGACTCAAGGCCGTTATCCCGGGCGGGATGTCTTCTCCTGTCTTGAAAGCGGATGAGATCGATATCCCCTTGGATGGCGATTCTCTGATGGAAGCAAAATCCATGTTGGGTTCCGGGGCGGTTATTGTCATCGACGAGGAAACGTCTATGCTCGATGTCCTGAAGATCATCACAGATTTTTATTCCCATGAGTCGTGTGGGCAATGTACCCCCTGTCGCGTTGGCAATCCTTGGATAAGAAAGATCGTCCATCGGCTTTGCCAAGGTATTGGAGGTCCGGACGACATCGATAACGTGCGGCGCTTAGCCGATAACATCATGGGAAAAACACTTTGTCCCTTGGGGGATGCCGCCGCGATGCCTATTCTTTCCCTCACTGAGAAATTCCGAGAGGAACTGATCACCTCTCTTAATGAACGCAGGCAGGAGAGCTAGTACACGATGGTCAAGATACGTATAGATGATAGAGAGCTCGAAGTCCAAGAGGGGATCACTATCTTCAACGCGGCCTCCGAAGCCGGTATTCCCATCCCTCATTTTTGTTATCATCCTGCATTTGTTCCGGAGGGAACCTGCCGGATGTGCTTGGTGGAGATCGAAGGGGTGCCAAAGTTGGAACTGGCATGTTCGACCGTCGTTAGAGACGGTATGATCGTGTCCACACAGAGCGATAGAGTTCGAGACGGACGCAAAGGTGTATTGGAATTTTTACTGGCGGAACATCCTCTGGATTGTCCTATATGCGACCAGGCTGGAGACTGCAAACTCCAGGATTACTATGAGGACTACGGCCTCTATGAAAGCCAGTTTTCCGAAGTCAAGGATAAGCATGATAAAAAGGTAGACTTGGGAAAACACTTGATCCATGACCAGGAGCGCTGCGTCCTGTGCCGCCGCTGTGTACGTTTCTTGTGCGAGGTCACGGGCACGGAAGACCTGGGCGTTTTTGAGCGCGGCAGCCACACCGAAGTTAATCTTTACTTGGATAATCAGGTGGATAACAACTATTCGGGCAACCTGGCTCAGATCTGTCCGGTGGGTGCTATCACCGATAAAGATTTTCGTTTTCAGACCCGCAGTTGGTTCTTGGAAGAAGCTGAATCCATTTGTCCACTCTGTTCCCGGGGATGCAGCATCCAAATCGGATATCATCCCGGGTTTTCAAGGTTTTCGCTCCCTAAACGGGTTTATCGAATCAGAGCAAAAACCAACGAGACCGTAAACGGGTATTGGATCTGTGATCTGGGCCGGTATGGATACAGATATTTGGACGAAAATAGAGCGACCAATTTGAAAGCCCGAGACTCTCAATCCCGGATACAATGGGATGCTGCCGTGACGCTGCTTTCTGAAAAAATCAAACGGCTTTATTATATGAAAAGGACCAGCCGTATCACCGTTATCCTCAACAGCGCACTGACCAACGAAGAACTATATCTTGCCGGCAAGATCTTTCAAAAGGATCTCACGGACGTCAATATTTTCTTTGCCGATGCCGCTCCGGAATCAGGCGATGATGTGTTGTTAACATCGGAACGCACTCCCAATCGTAGAGGTGCGTTGGAACTGGGATTCGATCTGAAGCCGGTGGACATGGATATTCTTTCCTCCCAGACAGATCTCGTGATAATATTCGGTACACACATATTGGAAACTCACTCACTCTCAGATCTTAGCAATGCAATGGAAAATATTCCGGCTAAATTTGTGCTTGCTCCCCATACCAGTGATCTGGACCCGATGGTGGATATGGTCCTTCCGAGCACTCATATCGCAGAAAAAGCAGGTTCTTTAACCAATATTGATGGTCTTGTGCAAAGTTTTCAGTCGGCACTGCACCCGCTGGGAGAAAGTCAGGCCGAATGGCAGGTCCTGGTTGACCTCGGGAAAGAATTGGCGATAAATTTTAAATTCTACGGGCAGTTTTCCAATCCGAAAAATATCAATCGGGAAATGGGAAAAGAAGTCCCGTTCTTCGGGAAGTAACGTGATAGATACTCTAATTTTATTGGCCAAGATCGTGGCTGCCTTAGTCTGGTTCCTGGTTTTGACATTGTATCTTACCTGGTTAGAACGCAAAGAAAGTGCTGTCATGCAGGATCGTATCGGCGCCAACCGGGCTGATTTCTTCGGCTATCGAGTGATCGGGCTTTTCCAGCCTTTTGCAGATGCCATCAAGATGATGTTTAAAGAGGATTTCACGCCTTCTTTTTCGCGGCGGTTTCTTCACAACGCAGCGCCTTTTATGGCCTTTTTCTTCACAGCGGTTACCATTCAGGCCATTCCGTTTGGTGATGTCCTTCGAATTGGTGGGAAAGAGATCAAGCTGCAGGTGCTTGACATCGATGTCGGGATCCTTTTCATCCTCGCCATGCTCTCTTTTACGGTGTACGGTGTTCTACTCAGTGGGTGGGCATCGAACAACAGATGGACCCTGTTGGGAGGGCTGCGGGGTGCTGCCCAGTTGGTTTCCTACGAAGTGGCCCTGGGACTCTCTTTGATAGGCCTGGTTATGGTTTTTCCCTCCCTGAGATTTTCAGCCATAGTCGATTTTCAAGGAGATCTGCTCTTTGGCTGGCTTCCCAAATGGGGGATTCTGCTGCAGCCGCTCGGCGCTTTAATATTTCTGATCGCCTCTATGGCCGAATCCGAAAGGGTTCCTTTCGATCTTCCGGAAGGGGAGTCTGAGATCGTGGGATTTTACACTGAGTATGGCGGCCTAAAATGGGGCATGTACATGTTCACCGATTTTATGAAGGTCCTGATCATTGCCTGCCTACTCACCACCTTGTTTTTCGGTGGATATCATGTGCCTTGGCTGGCGGCAGATGGATTTCATTTCCCCTGGGGTGGTCAACTGCTGCTGCCGCATGGGATCGTCATCCTTTTGCAAGTGCTGGCCTTCAATGTTAAGGTGATCTTTTTCTGTTGGCTGCAGATCCTCGTGCGCTGGACCTACCCTCGGTTCCGTTACGACCAGCTCATGGATTTTGGCTGGAAATTTTTAATCCCATTGAGTTTGCTGAACATCGTGGTTACCGCCATCATTATGAGTGTGTTGAAATAAAATGCTAAAACATCTGGGTTTCTTTATCGAGATCGTCAAAGGAAGCATCATCACGATCCGGCATTTCGTGGTGAATATGTTCTATCACATCCTGAACCTTTTTGGGATCAAGACCAAGCGACGGGGAGCCGTTACCCGTCAGTATCCCGAAGCTCCCATCCAGTTGGCCTCCAGACATCGCAGCCTTCACCGTCTTTTGCAACGAGATGACGGTAAACCACGCTGTGTGGTTTGTATGCTCTGTGCAACCGTCTGTCCCTCAGAGTGCATTTACATCGAGGCCGCGGAAGAATCAGATCCGGAAATCCAGAAAGTCCCCTCCACTTTTATTATTGACCTCAGCCGCTGCTGCTTTTGCGGATTCTGTGTTGAAGCCTGCCCTGAGGATGCGATACGGATGGACACCGGCGAAGTGGAACTGGCTCGCTATGGCCGGGGAGACCTGGTGTATAACCTCGAAAAACTTCTGGGATGACACATCCTGCCCTAAATCTCGGATCTACCCGGATCTATGGTTTAAGAGATGGATATTTCTATCTGGATGGGGGAGCCATGTTCGGGGTTGTGCCCAAAGTCCTGTGGCAGAAATTCTTCCCGGCTGACGAAAACAACCGCATCAAATTGGGTTTGAACTCCCTGCTGGTAGATACAGGCGCTAAGCGAATTTTGATCGAAACCGGGATCGGAGCCAACCTCAAACCCAGGCTGGCCGCCTACTATTCCCTGGAGCGTGATCCCGGATTGGTACAGTCTTTACGAAATCTGAAATTTGAACCCGAAAGTATCGATTACGTGATCAATACTCATCTGCATTTCGATCACTGCGGCGGAAATACTTATCTAAACGAAGCCGGGGAATTCGTCCCGACTTTTTCGCAGGCCCAGTATGTGATCCAGAAATGTGAATGGGAACATGGGAAAAATCCCTCTGCCAGGGATAAGCCCAGTTATATTCCCAGCAATTTTCTCCCCCTGCAATCACATAATCAGCTCTGGCTGGTGGAGGGAGATACGACGATCGCATACGGTGTCGAGGTCGTGATGGCAGCCGGGCATACGAACTGCCATCAGTGTGTGAAAATCAGTTCAGATGAAAAAACCGTCTTTTTCTTGGGAGATATGATCCCCACTTCGGCGCATATCGGGTTGCCCTATATCATGAGCTATGATCTGTATCCCATGGAAACACTGCAGAACAAGGAACGCTACTTGGAACAGGCCATCCAGGAGGATTGGACGGTTGCTTTCAATCACGATCCAGAGTTTTACTTCGGAAAGATTGCCAAAGTTAACGACAAGTATAAATTCCAACCTCTAGAAATTGAATCATCCTGAAAACCAATCCCATCTGCGTTGTATTGGGTGCATCTTGTATAATCGTCATGAGAATGTTATAAAAAATATATGGAAGAGAGGAAAGTTCATGAGCGAAGATAAAGAAAAAATCGCATGCCATATCTGCAAAACGGAGATCCCCAAAGCGGCGGCCTTGCATGCGGAAGGAGCGGAATACGTTCATCATTTCTGCAATATCGATTGTCTGGACTATTGGAAGAAACAGAACAAAGAGGAAGAAAAAGCCAAGAAAGATTAAATCTTGTCTAAATTCTTTGGGATCATCCTGTCTCTGCTGTTGCTGGGGGGATTTTCTGCCCGAGTTTTCCCGGAGGAGACAAAAGAGAAAAAAGCTTCACCGGTAAAGTATACTTCAGAGACCAGTTTGTCCTTGGTCCTGGTTAAAGGAAACAACGATTATCTGTCCTTCAGCTTAGATACTGAACAGAACTTAAATATTTTAAAGCACCGTATCGGATTTAAAGGACGCTTTATCACAGCCCGGGCTAAAGATAGGGGTAGGTCCGATATACACTACGCTCATCTCAAGTACGACCATAGGATCAGATCTCGCTCCTGGTTGTTGGGCTATTTGCGCTATGAGAGCAATAAACAGGCAGGAAATAACTTTCGATTAGCTATATCCGGGGGTGGCGGGATCACGTGGTTGAAGGGTGCGCGTTCGGAATTCCTGTCTGAGTTAGCTGTAGGATGGAATAACGAAGAGAGCACAAAAAGAGTGAATATGGACAATGTGGGAAATACGGTGTGGCAGAAAACCATCACATCTTCCTTTGTTTCAACTATCCTCAATAATAAGCTCATTTTAAATGTTACGGAAACAGCTCGAGTCGTATTTCGGGGAACGATGTTTGTGAATGCCGAATATTGGGATGATTACCGCTTAAGCGGTTATGGTGCCATCTATGCAGCCATAAGCCCTAAATTGGCCTTGAAGACAAGCCTCGAGATCCTCTATGAAAATATTCCAGTTCCGGGTTTTAGGCCAACGGATTTCTTTTTGCTCTCCTCACTGGTGATCAAGATTTAACAGGCCTCAAGACCCCTTTTCATGGTATAATAGATTGCTTTCAGGCTATAGAAATACCAAGGAGAATCAATGAAAAAGTTCGGTATAGGCCTTTTATTTCTGGTGTTGGCTTTAACCGGCGGTGTGGCACAAGAAACGGATGAGGTGATTTCAGTTGAGGTATTGAGCTCGGTGGACAAGTTCCAACCGGGAAATGAATATGCCATTGCGATAAAAATATTGATTGCAGCACCCTATCACATCAACTCTGACCAACCGACCGAAGATTTCATGGTCCCAACCACGATCAATTTCAATATAGAGGGTGGGCTGGAATTTGCAGCCCCTGAATTTCCAACGCCAATGGTTAAATCACTGAGCTTATCAGAAATGCCGCTGGAAGTTTACGAGGAAAGTGCCGTGATTCTTTCACGAGTAAAGATCCCGGAGGATTTCAGAGAAAGTCAGATCCAAATATCAGGCAGCGTTGAGTATCAAGCGTGTGATGACAATGCCTGTTTGCCGCCCACTGTCCATGAATTCAGTCAGAGTTTCTCTTTAGCTGAGTCCGGAGAATCTATAACCGTTCTTAACCAAGACATCTTTAAAAAACAAGATGTCGCGGTAAAAAAGAGAGTCGAGGCTCTTCCTGAAGAAGGATCGTTCGCCCTATCCGTTGGCGAGAGAGGATTATTTCTTACATTTATATTGATCTTTTTGGGAGGCTTGGCCCTGAATCTTACTCCTTGCGTGTATCCACTCATACCGATCACGATCGGCTATTTTGGAGGCCAGTCACAGGGTAAAAAGGGCGGCACTGTTGCTCATGCCGTGCTATATGTCTTGGGCATGGCAGCCACCTACTCGGCGCTGGGGACGGTGGCTGCTCTTACGGGCAGCCTTTTCGGCTCGGCCCTGCAAAATCCTTTTGTGTTGATCGGGATCGCTGTGGTGCTGGTTGCCCTGGCTTTGAGCATGTTCAACCTCTATGAGTTTCGTCTCCCCAATTTCATTACCCGGATGGCCGGAGGATCTCACAAGGGTTACGCCGGTACATTTTTGATGGGACTGACCGTAGGATTTGTGGCGGCACCCTGTATCGGCCCTTTCGTGCTGGGTTTGTTAACTTATGTTGGGGAAAGGGGTAATGTCCTCTTGGGTTTTCTAATGTTTTTTGTCCTGGCGCTCGGACTTGGGATTCCTTTTCTGTTCCTGGCTATTTTTTCCGGCAGCCTCGACCGTCTGCCCCGTTCAGGAGCATGGATGGTGTGGGTGAGATCGATATTTGGTTTCATCCTGATCGCAATGGCGATCTATTTTCTAAGGCCTCTGTTCCAGGACAGCCTTCTCTATCATGCGGCTATAACATTGACATTGCTGGTGGGAGGGATCTATATGGCTTGGATAGAACCGACCAAGATGACGGGTAAAGCCTTCCCTGTTATCCGCAATCTGATCGGCCTGGCTTTTTTTGTGTTGGCTCTGATTTTTGCCACCTCCGGGACTAGATCCTATATTGAAGAACAAATAACCGAAGCCCGTTTGAGCGCAGGCTCATCCACTGTGTCTGATCTGATCCATTGGCAGGCTTTTCGAGATGATCTGCTTACAGAGGCGCAGGAGGTATCCAAGCCCGTCTTGATCGATTTCTATGCAGACTGGTGCATCCCTTGTAAAGAACTGGACAAATTCACCTTTTCCGAGCCAGCAGTTATCGATTTATCGCGGCAGTTCGTGATGCTGAAAGCGGATCTTACGACTTCCCGCGATCCCCTGGGCAGCCGGCTGAGAAAAACCTATGGGATAAAAGGTGTGCCTACTCTGGTCCTCCTTAAACCGGACGGAAGTGAGGCCAAGCAACTGCGTATAGTGGGCTTCATTGAAAAAGATGAGCTCTTGGAAAAAATGAAAAAAATATTTTAAGGAACAAAAAGTATGTCTGGAGAATCTGGCCTCAAACTAAAATACCAGACTGCCCTGGCTGTTCATCTTGCCATGACAGGAAGCCTTGTTGTCTATACTCTGCTGATCGAGATCTTTTCGGGGCAGCTTAAAAGTGTTTTGGCGATGGATCAGTCATCGGCTTTCCTGAATATGCGCTACCTGTTTTATGGGATAGCCATCCTGGTCGTGCTGGCGATCCGCTGGTCCAGACAGATGTTTCTTCGGAATGCTCCGCCCACAGAACCGGAAGCCGCAGGGAAGTTGCTAACAATGACCATCCTCACTGCGGCATTGTGCGAGATTCCGGTGCTGTTGGGAGTGATCCTTTTTATCCTGATCGGTTATAAGGCCGACTTTTACTTTCTGTTGATTATTTCGATTTTCCTTTTCTTTATGTATTTTCCCCGGATCCTCCGCTGGCAAGAGTGGTGGCAATCTGAGCAAAGGAAAAAAATATGAAAATCCAATTTTTAGGGGCAGCCCGACAGGTCACAGGTTCTCGTTATCTGTTGGAGGTTAACGGCTTGCGCATCCTGGTGGATTGCGGTCTTTTCCAGGAACGGGATTATATCGGGCGTAACTGGGCACCCTTTCCTGTATCTCCTCGAAAACTCGATTTTGTTTTGCTGACTCACAGCCACTTGGATCATGCCGGTCTCTTGCCGAAACTCGTACATGAGGGATACCAGGGACAAGTGATCACCACAACTGCTTCCGTCGATCTGCTGCAGATCGTCCTTTCAGATTCCGCCCGGATCCAAGAAGAAGACGCGGCCTATAAACGCAAACGACATAAAAAAGAAGGGCGAAAAGGCCCTTATCCAGAAGTTCCTCTTTACACGGTCGAGGATGCCGATTTGTGTTTTCCGCTCCTGCGGGGAATCACCTATAATGAATTTGTACCACTGAACGAGAGCGTCTCTGTCCGCTTCCGAGATGCAGGGCATATTTTGGGTGCCGCCATGATCGAGGTCAAATATAAGGAGCAGGATCAGGAGCGAATCATCGTGTTCTCAGGTGATATCGGACAGTGGGATAAACCCTTGGTTCAAGATCCAACCCTCTTTAAAAGAGCTGATTACGTTGTGATGGAATCCACCTATGGAGATAGGGAGCACCAGCCAGCGGGAGATGTAGAACAACTTCTCTGCGATGTGATCAACGATACCATCAAAGCAGGTGGGAATATCGTGATCCCTACCTTCGCGATAGAACGGGCGCAGGAATTGATGTATCACCTCAGCCGCTTGGTTAGGGAGGATCGCATTCCTTATCTTATGGTCTTCCTGGACAGCCCCATGGCGGTTGATGTTACCGATGTATTTCGGAAACACAGAAATTACCTTGACGAAGATACCCTGCGGCTATTCCAAGAAGGGGAGCCGCCTTTTCGTTTCCCTGGGTTGAAATTGGTCAGATCCAGTTGGGAATCAAAAGCCATCAACAAAATCCGGGGTTCCTGTATCATCATGGCGGGTTCCGGAATGTGCACTGGAGGAAGGATCAAACATCATTTGGTGCAGAATATCTCCCGTGAAGAATCGACGATCCTATTTGTAGGCTACCAAGCAAAAGGAACACTGGGTCGACATATCGTTAGTGGAGCGGAAGAAGTGCGTATCCATGGCAAAATTTATCCGATCCGTGCTAAGATCCAACAGCTCGATGGTTTCTCTGCTCACGCCGGAAAAAGTGCCTTGCTTAAATGGATCGGGGCGGTATCGCCTGCTCCCAAAGGCGTTTTTTTAACCCATGGGGAAAAACACGCCATCGCCCAGTTGGCCAATTCTTTAAAGCAGGACCTCGGACTGAACGTCCACGTGCCCGAATACCTGGAAGAACTACGGCTCACTTAACTAAAAACGTAAGGTAAAAACCGTCTCCACCTTGGGGTTGGAGTGCGCCATGATCGTTCCTTTGTGGAGGCGCATGATCTGGCGCGAAAGGCTGAGGCCGATTCCCGAGCCGCCCTCTTTGGTCGAATAGAAGGGGATGAATATTTTGCTCAGATTTTCTTCATCGATACCGGGACCATTGTCTTTCACCTGAATCAGAATTCTGCCTAGACCGTCGAGCCGTGCCAGGAGGAAGATCTGGCCTCCTGATTGCTTTTCTACAGATTGGAGCGCGTTCAGCAGCAGATTGATCAGCACCTGTTCGATAAGCTCCGGGTCGCCGGTGAGTTCTATAGTTTTAGGTTGGATATTGCTTTCAAAACGGATTTTCTTCTCTTTGATATTTGTTTGCATTAGCTTTTCAACCCGTGCGAAGAGCTCATTTATCGAGAAAATCTCAAAGTTGGGCTTTGGTGTAAGAGTGTAGTTGCGGTAAGCATCCACAAAATGCATTAAGCCTTGACTGCGTTTCTGAATAGTCTGCAATCCCTGGTGGATGTCGTCCATCCTTTCGCGGTTGGAGTCTTCCTGGCTCCTGAGTCCGTTAAGGCTATCCTTAACAAGCTCGTTGATTGTGGAGGCCAGTGAAGAAATCGGAGTGATGGAGTTCATGATCTCGTGTGTGAGGACACGGATCAGTCTCTGCCAGGCCTCGATCTCGGTTTCTTCCAACTCGCTTTGAATATTTTGGAGAGAGACAAGGGAGAAGGCCTGTCCTCTTAACTTGAATTCCGTGGCATAAAGTGCCAGCTGGAGAGATTCGTCCTCGATCTCGACCTGAACCAATGCTTTCTCTCTCGGATTCAAATTGAACAGTGTGGTCACCAGGTTTTTGCTGATATTTTCCAGAGATCGGATGTTTTTAAGATGTGGCAGGTTGAGCAAGCGCTTGGCTGCGATGTTTATGAGCTCTACCTCTCCATCTGGTTGGAACGCTATCAACCCGATACCCACATGTTGGACGATCGTCTGCAGGTAACGATAATGTTCCTCTTTTTCAGCCCGGGTTTTACGGAAGGCATTGGCAACTTCATTAAAAGTATTGCGGAGGGCGGCAAAAGAGGGGCCCATCTTGTCGTCACGGAAAGATTGCGTGAAATCGCCATATTTTATCGACTCAAAAAAACGTGTCAGATCCCGATTGGTCACCTCAACATACCGGAAAAGGACAACTGTCTGGTAGACAACCAATGCCGCTGTGATGAGCATGGCTGCAAACAGGGCGGTCCGGAAGAGAAGGTAAAAGAAAAGGCCGATGCTCAGGGCAAGAAGCAGGACTCTGATGACCAGGTTTATACGAAATTGTTTATAGACCATATTTTTCCAATCTTCGGTAGAGTGAGGTTCGTGACAGGCCCAGCTCCTTTGCTGCGTGACTGATATTGCCTCCATATTTGCTGATAACCTTGCGGATGATGGTTTTTTCAATATCTTCCAGATTGTAATCGTCAAAGACCACACCATCCTCTTTACCGTCCGGTGTCGTCAAGAAAAAATCTTCTGGCTGCAATACCTGAGCTTCACTCATGATCACCGCTCGTTCTATGGCATGCTGAAGCTCGCGTACGTTGCCCGGCCATGGATATTTTTCCAGCTTTTTAAGCGTCGCCGGGCTGATGCGGCTGATGCCTTTTCCATATTTTTTAGTGTAGGAGCTTAAAAAATGTTCCACCAAGAGCGGAATGTCTTCAGGCCGTTCCCGCAGGGGCGGAATCTGAAGCTCAACCGTATTGATTCGATACAAAAGGTCTTGCCGAAACTCATTCTGGGCTACCATATCTTGGATAGGCATATTGGTTGCACAGATGAGGCGAACATCCACGTCGGTTGTTTTGTTGGATCCCAAGCGGGTTATGCTATGCGTCTCGACAACCCGCAGGAGTTTGGCCTGCAGGGTCAGAGGCAAGTTGGCGATCTCATCCAAAAACAAAGTTCCATCCGAGGCGATTTCAAAGCGGCCGACACGATCTTCCCGAGCGTCGGTGAATGCTCCCTTGACATGGCCGAACAATTCACTCTCAAAAAGAGTTTCGCTCAATGCCCCCATATCGACGCTGATGAACACATCTTCTGATCGTGCGGAATGCCGGTGGAGGGCTCTCGCCACCAGTTCCTTTCCGGTCCCGTTTTCACCCAGGATGAGTACATTAGCATCGGTAGCGCCCACTTTTTCTATAACATCAAAAACACTTTGCATGGCAGAACTCACTCCAATAAAATCATGGAAGGGCTGGTCCATATCCGCGATCAACTGTTTCTGCCGGGTACGGAGATGTTTAGCCTCTAAGCGCGATTTGTGCATGTTCATCGCTGCCGAAAAAGTTGCCAACAATTTTTCGTTCTGCCAGGGTTTGAGAATAAAATCAAAAGCACCTTCTTTGATGGCACGCACCGCCATATCTACATCACCAAACGCGGTGATGAGGATGACGATGGCGGATGGCTCAAGTTCCAGAACTTTGTTCAGCCAATCAAAGCCTTCGCTGCCGGAGGTCTCTCCGGCCGCGAAATTCATATCCAAAAAAATAACATCATAAGTTTCGTTTTTGAGGCATGTAGGAATGGACTTGGGATCGTTCTCGGTGTGCACTAGAGAAACGTGCTGCTTGAGGAAGATCCGAGCAGCCTGAAGGATATCCTCATTATCGTCGATTATGAGAACTTTGCCGGTGTTTTTAGTCATCGCATTTGCCCTTTGTCATTTTATGGTTGTCGCCGGTGGTATTCAATCCACAGGCATCTCACCTTATATGCAATAAGTGTGCCGTTTGTTTCACCCCCTGAGATGAAGTATTCCAGCCCTGCATGATTGTCCGATATCGTACACTGTTTGTCAACCCAACGTACACTTTCTCTCGTGTTTTAAATATATTAAATCCGAATTGTTATAGGGAACTTTTCTTCCGCCCCGAGCGTCTACTTAATTTAAAGGAATTTGGCGGACATGAATAATTTTGAAGAAACCTGGCATGTTTATTGCTATAGTTTGGCAGTGATGAAGAAAATCAACATCTGCCAGCCAAAAGACATTTGTGAGTGATAGGGAGACAGAAAATGAGCATGGACAGACAGATCAAGAAAAAGAAATGGCCGCCTAAAAAGATCGCAACCTGGTCTGCGGTTGCCATATTCGTAATCGTGGTGCTTTACCTGTTTATATTCAAGCTGAGCAAATCCACGTTGAACGTTCAGAAAGAACGTTTAACCATCTCCTTGGTCCGTCAAGAACCCTTCCAGGAATTTATACCTGTCATGGGGATTGTGGAGCCAGAGGATACCTTCTATTTGGATGCTGTCGAAGGCGGAACCGTGGTTGAGATCTTTATGGAAGCGGGAAGTAGAATCATAAAAGGTGATTCCATTCTCAGATTGGAAAACACCGATCTTTTAATGACCATTATGTGGCGTGAAGCCGAGTTGTTCCAAACCCAGAACAATCTACGCAATACTCAGCTCCAGCTGGAACAGCGCCGGCTGGACTTAAGTCAACAGATGGCGCAGATAGACAACATGATGATGCAGAGAAAACGGGTCTACGACCGCTACAGCGAACTCGTTAAAGAAAACCTGGTATCACAACACATGTACGAACTGTCCCAGGATGAGTACGAATACTGGGTTAAGCGACGTGAGCTGACCATCGAAAGTCAGAGTAACGATATCCAATTCCGCGAAAATCAGGTCGGGGCTTTAACGGATTCACTGAGTAGGATGGAAAACAATCTGGAAATCGTTAAATCCAAACAAGATAACCTGACCCTCCGGGCTCCCATCTCTGGATTCCTGACCTCATTGGATGCCAAGATCGGACAGTCCAAGCAGCGAGGACAGCGCCTGGGCCAGATCGATGTCCTGGACGATTTTAAAGTTGTGGTGGGCATCGATGAGCACTGGATCTCTCGGGTAGAAGTGGGGCGCATTGGAACTTTCGATTTTGCAGGCGGGAGCTACCAGCTCAAGGTCGACCGTAAATACATGGAGGTTACCGATGGTCGCTTTGAGGTCGACATGGTGTTCGATGGCAAACAGACCGAGGGCCTCACCCGGGGAATGACACTTCACATCCGCTTGAATTTGGGCGAGCTCACCGAAGCCATTGTTCTCCCACGAGGCGGATTTTTTCAAACCACGGGTGGTAACTGGGTTTATGTCGTGGATAACGAAGAGAAATATGCCGAAAAGAGAAGGATCCGGACCAACCGCTACAACACGCAGGTTTATGAGGTGATCGAAGGCCTGGAACCTGGAGAAAAGGTCATTACCTCATCTTATGAAAGTTTTGGCGACATGGAACGCTTGGTTCTTAAATAATCTTAATGTATATTGTTAACAAAAATACAAATGGAGGAAAGTATGATCAAACTTGATAACCTTAGTAAAGTCTACACCACGGAAGATGTCGAGACCACAGCTCTCAACAGCATCACCATCGATGTGAAAGAGGGAGAATACGTGGCGATCATGGGCCCATCCGGATGTGGAAAATCGACGCTGTTGAATATCCTGGGAATGATCGATAAGCCCAGCAGCGGGGAATACTTCTTTTTCGAAGACGAGGTCTCTAAATATTCAGAGAGACAGCGTGCCAACCTGCGCAAGAACAACATCGGGTTCATCTTTCAAAGCTTCAATCTGATCGATGAGTTGACGGTTTACGAAAACATCGAGCTCCCGCTGCTCTACCTCGGTTATTCATCCGCCGAACGCAAGAAACGAGTCACCGAAGCCATGGAAACGATGGAGATTATCGCTCGCAAGAATCATTTCCCACAGCAGCTCTCCGGTGGTCAACAGCAGCGTGTGGCTGTAGCACGGGCGGTTGTAGCCAGGCCTAAATTGATCCTAGCCGATGAGCCGACCGGTAACCTGGATTCAGCTCACGGTGAAGAAGTTATGAAGATATTGGAGGAATTGCATGAAAACGGCACCACGATCATAATGGTGACGCACTCTCCCGCTTACGCAGAATACAGCCAGCGCATCATCCATCTCTTTGACGGCCATGTCGTTTCCGAGAACATCCAGAAAGAATTCAAACTGTAAGCCTGTAATATCGTCTCGCGGAATCGTTTTCCTGCCCTGTACTCCTGATTCCATGAGATGAAGGAGATAAACATGAAGGAAGTCGTGGTTCAGATTCCCACCTATGAGTCCGAGCAAAACATCGAGATCGATGTCAGGATCAATGGCAAAAAACGAACCATCAAGTATCGTGTGGAGATCGTAGAGTGGGAGACCGAGGACACGGAGACGGAGAATAAGGTCGATACCATCAAACGCGTCATCAAAGAACATGATAGGGATTGGCGGCTCATCCAGATCGGTGTGCCGACCGAGAAGAACATCCCCATCATGTTCCAAAAAATCATGAGGGAATAGCCTGCCATGATGCGGTTCTAAGCCAGCAGGGCGGTCGCTAGTCCGGCAAGCTAAAGGAGGTACGGAATGATTAAGATGAAGAACATCACAAAGTACTACTCTACCGGTTTTGTAAAAACTTTTGTGCTGCGAGATATTAACCTGGAAATCGCTGAGGGAGAATTTGTAACCATCATGGGCCCTTCCGGTGCCGGCAAATCCACCCTGCTGCACATCGCAGGTATGCTGGATACGCCCTCTTCCGGGGAGTACTTCTTCTATGACAAAGAGATCCATCGCCTAAGTGAAAGACAGCGCTCCGAGGTCCACAAAAATCATATCGGATTTGTTTTTCAAAGCTATCATCTCATTGATGATCTCACGGTTTACGAAAACCTGGAAACGCCCTTGCTTTATAAGAAAGTCAAAGGTTCAGAGCGCAAAAGTCGTGTATGTGACATGTTGGATAAATTCCATATCGTTGGCAAACAGAAGTTGTTCCCTAACCAGTTGTCCGGAGGACAACAGCAGCGCGTGGCTGTCGCTCGTGCCTTGATCATCGAACCCAATCTTATCCTGGCAGATGAGCCTACTGGCAATCTTAACTCCAAAGAGGGAGAAGAAGTGATGAAGATGTTCAAAGAGCTGAATGAGAGCGGAACCACCATCATTCAGGTCACGCACTCCGAAGAAAAAGCGGCGTATGGAAACCGCATCATTAATCTCTTGGACGGCTGGATCCAGGAAGAAGCCACCTAAAATAAATGCCTCTAAATACAGGAGTGAATACGATGGCCAAATCGAGACTAACGTTGATCCTAGTTTTGGTTCTCCTCTTCACCGCGAGCACTCTAGCTCAGCAGCGGGAAGTCGAGATGTCTCTGGAAGAATGTATTGCCAATGCCGTGAAGTTTAATCTGAACGTTCAGGTTGAGATCTTCAACCCTGCCATCGCAGATGCCACTGCAAAAATGGCTAAGGAATCATTCTTTCCTCAGTTGACCTTTGGTTTCCGGAGACAAAGCCAAGAAAATCCCTCATACTCTTACCTGGAAGGGGAGGAAACTGTAGTCACTGAATATGGATCCTATGAAGGTCAGATCTACCAGGAAATCCCTGGCGGAGGAAATCTGTCCGTCTATTTGATCTCTTACAAAAACGACAGCAACCAAGCTTTCCAGACCATCAATCCCCGTTATGGATCCACACTGTCTTTTACTTTCAACCAGCCTTTGTTAAAGAATTTTGTCATAAACTCCATCCGTCGAAATATTGTCATTGCCAGCAATAATTTGGATGTATCAAACAGCCAATTCAAGGCGGCTTTGCTTGAAACCGTTTATGCCGTAGAAGAGGCCTATTGGAACTTGGTCTTCAGCGTGGAGGATCTGGATGTGCGGCAGCACTCTTTGGCTCTAGCCCAGGATCTTTTACGAAAGAACCGGAAGGAAGTTGAGGTAGGAACATTGGCACCGATTGAGATCCTGACTGCCGAAGCCGAAGTGGCTGGCCGGGAAGCGGATATCCTTCAAGCCCAGTTTGAAGTGGATAACAATGAGGATATTCTCAAGACGATCATCAACCGATATTCGGAGGCGGAAGCGTCCCTGACATTTTTGCGTCCTTCGGATGAACCTTCGTACAAGGAAAGCGAGATCAGCTTGGATGAAGCTCTAAAGATCGCGCTTACGAACAGACCGGATCTTCAGGCCAGCCGCTATGCTCTAAAAAATCGGGAATTCGATCTCAGCTATGCCAAGAACCAGCTTCTCCCGGAATTGAACCTGAATGCCGGCTACTGGAGTCCAGGTCTCTCAGGAACGCAGCTGATCTATCAGGACGGGGATCCGTCGACTGGGATCATTATAGGACGAATACCGAGTGGACCCTCGGATGCACTGCGGGATGCTTTTGCCTTCAAATACATAAACTGGAACATCTACTTGAGTTTGACCATCCCTACCGATTCGATCTTTTCGAGGGCCCGACAAACCCAAGCCCAACTTGGGCTGGAACAGGCTGTGGCTCAGATCTCTCAACAGGAGAAGATAATTTTCTTGGAGGTAAGAAATGCGGCACGCCTCGTGCAGACCAATTATAAACGCGTGCAGGCGTACCGAATCGCTCGTGAATTGGCTCAAAAAAAACTCGTGGTGGAAGAAAAAAAACTGCGTGTGGGGTTGAGCACCAATTATACCGTGCTTCAGTATCAACGTGACCTGGCAAATTCTCGCAGCACCGAGGTGCGGGCTCTCATAGATTACAACCTATCTCTTGCGGGATTGGACCGTGCCATGGGCATCACGCTGGAAAAAAAGAATATAAAGTTGGCTTCAGCCCAATAATACTCTCCATTCCTTCCTCTATCTGTTTCCCTTATTACAAGTTTTCTATCCATCGCTCTACAATTGGTCTATAATAAAAAAACTAAAGTACCTGGAAGTATATATGTTATGTAACCTTGATTATTCACGAGTTGAGATTGCCGAAGAAGATACGGTGCGATCAGTTCGCCCGAAAGATAAAAAATGTCGATTACAAATAGAAATGACATTGGTGCCGAAGTAATCAGAATGCTTTCTTCTAGAGTCAATGCAAAAAGCCTGATATTACTTTAGTTACAGAAAATATCGACAGTTTTTATAAATAGGTCAGGGTAAATATTCAGGGAAGGAGGTACTCCCTATGGATTATAAACAGTATTTCGTAAAGGATATCCCCAGGCGCCAGTTTCTGGAGATGAGTGTTAAAGGTGGAGTCGCCTTAGCTGTGACTCCAGTGCTTATGTCACAACTTCTTTCCTGCCGGGGCACCGAGATCTCAAAATCAGCCATCGACCCGGACCCCGAACTTTTCAAAAAGACCATCGCGAAAGCCCTGGAAAAAGGCGGGGAATTCGCTGATATCTATCTCGAAAATCGCATCTCGCGCCGTATCCTGATGGAGGAATCTAAATTCAAGAGTGCGGTTTACGGCGTAAGCCAAGGCGCAGGCGTCCGTGTGATCTCAGGGGATAGAACCGGATTTGCCTACACGGATGAAATTACAGAAGAAAAACTAAAAAAAGCTGCCCAGGTGGCATCCTATGTGGCCCTGGGGTCAGACACCTCCGCGCCTGTGGCATTGAGCCCCCAGGATCGGAACTCTTACATATCTGTCGAGATACCGCTTCAAGAAGTGGCGGACGAGAAGCGTTTGGATGTCATCAAGCGGGCCCATCAAGCGGCTCTGGATTATGATCCTCGCATAAAAATGGCTTCTATCAGCTACTACGACGAAGTGCGAGAGAGAACCATAGCCAACAGCGAAGGACTGTTGCTTAACGACGCGCTGCCTCACATGTTTTTTATCGTGCAGGCGCTGGCAGTGGGTAACGATACGCGTCACATGGGGCGGGAACGTCTGAGCAAGCACATGGGATTTGAGATGTTCGACCTTTATCCGCCCGAAGAAGTTGCGCGCACCTGTGCACGGGAAGCCATCACGATGTTGGAAGCCAAAGACTGCCCAGCAGGGAAGATGGATGTAGTCATACAGAACGGCTGGGGAGGTGTTTTGGTGCATGAAGCGGTGGGACATCCTTTGGAGGCGGATAACATTGCGCGCCAGATCGGTGTTTTTACAGGTAAACTGGGGCAAAAAGTCGCTTCGGACGTGTTCACCATGGTGGATGACGGCAGTCTGCCCAATATGCGCGGAACCACAAATTTCGATGATGAAGGCACCCAGATGAAACGTAATGTGTTGATCGATAAGGGTGTGCTCGTTAAGTACATGTAGGATATCCTTTCAGCCAAACAGCTCGGCATGGAACGGACAGGCAATGGGAGGCGAGAATCGTTTCGTCATATTCCCATTCCCCGAATGACCAATACTTTTATTGAGAAAGGAGAGGATAATCCAGAGGAAATAGTGGCTTCAACCAAAAGCGGTATCTACGTGCAAAGCCTGAGTGGAGGCAGTGTCAATCCTACGACAGGAGTTTTTAACTTCACCTGCCGGGAGGCATATCTGGTTGAGGATGGCAGAAAAACCACACCTGTCAAAGGGGCAACCCTCATAGGGAACTGTCTGGATATCATCGCCAACATCGATGCCGTAGGCGATGACCTGGCTTTCGGCCCTGGGATCTGCGGTAAAGGGCAGTCGTGCGAAGTGTCTGCAGGTCAGCCGACCGTACGAATCCGAGGAATCAATGTTGGCGGAAGCCGAGCAAGGAGCTGAACATGGATTATCAAGTTTTAGCAAATGTTCTGGTAAAAAAATGCCTGGCAATAGGAGCAGAAACAGCGGAGGTCTTCATCGAATCCGATCGTCAGCTCAGCATCGAAGTCCGCAATGGTGAAATTGAAACGGTAGAGGAGTCCGCCTCGCATGGAGTGGGAATCCGTGTCTTCCACCAAGGCCGGATGGCTTTTACTTTTTCTAACGATTTTAATGAATCCACTTTAGAGGATACCATTCAACAAGCAGTGCGGTATGCCAAGATCACCACTGCAGACGAAAACAATGTTTTGCCTTCAGAAAAGGGGATTTCAGACATCGGACAGATCTATGACCCTAAGATCTCAGAGGTCTCGATGGATGAGAAGATCCGCTTGATCCAACAGGTTGAAAAGTTGGCCATGAAGGATCCGCGCATAACCAAAAGCGCTGGAGCGGCTTATGCCGAAGGGGAGGGCGAGGTGTTCCTGGCCAACTCCAACGGCCTCTCAAAGAGCTATAGGGGCTCTGCCTGTACATTTGGGGTTTCCGTGGTAGCAGAGAAAGGAGAGCAAAAATCTTCAGGTGGGGAATATTGTACACGCCGTTTTTATGCTGACCTCAAACCTGCTGCAGAGATCGCAGAAAAAGCTGCCCGGGATGCCTATGAGATGCTGGATCCCTATATGGTCAAAACTCAGAAAGCTGCGGTCATCTTTGATCCCGATGTGGCCCGAGCC
>JAUWSR010000236.1 GCA_030609975.1 Acidobacteriota bacterium
ACGAAGTAGATGCAGTGAGATTAGCTCGCCTGAAGGGTAAAAAATATCGATTATAGAAGGAAATCACATTGAAAAATGAGGAATCAGAATGCTTTCTCCGAGTTCTACATAAGGTTCAGATAACACAAAAGTTAAAGAAAACATCGATATTTTTTATGAATAGTTCAAGTTTACTGAGATCTGGGATTCAAAATTAAAAATCCACCTAGACTGTTCACGAGCTGAGATGGCAGGGTTAGATCTCGACGCCGAAGATCCCTTTAAAGGCAAAACCAAAAACCACAGATAAAACGAAAAAGGCGATCAACCAGTGGACGTTGAGGCCGAAAAGATTCAAACCCTGGGTGGCGTAGACGATCTCGATGGAGGTTACCGGCGATTCTGGAGGGAGCGGAGGCTCGGTGGGATACTGAAGCTCCTGGGAAAAGTTTCGCCGGACCCGCAGGGGAGACAGTCGCGTCAATCGAGTGTTTCCCACCGTAATATTTTTTTCCAGTCTGTCCTTCCCTACAAGCAGGACCAGTGAATAAGTCCCTGTGTCGGTGAATGCTAACCGCCAATCGATCTCATTTTCCTCTTCGATCCTTAGGGGAGGGACTTCCTCCACAAAAGCTGCTGAGGGTTGAAGCCTCAACTCGATTTCCAAAGGATTGTATTCCTGCTTGAGCTTCACTTTCAGCAAAACCGATTCTCCTGGTTCGGGGGCGCGGTAGTTGAACCAAAAGTTTAGTTGGATCAGAATAAGAATAACCGGAAAAATCATGACCAGAAGGGGTTTCAGAGAATAACTCATATAGCGTAAATTGGCGCGTAGGATACTTCCCTGGGCTTTGAGCGTGATCGCCAGGCTGTCTTTATAGAGACGCATTTCCAGAAGATGAGCTTTGATCTTATCTTTGGTACCCTTAATGGCCTTCTGATTCGAGGTGTATTTAAAAATAATGAGCATGATCAGTCCCGTCACAAAGGAAATCACAGCCATCCCCACCCAGGGATTGAGGGTGCGGAAAGGCAGGAGCAGAAACGCAAAAAGTTTGCCGAAAAGCGAGTTGAAGATCCACATGGTGTTTAGGAGATATACCCCAATCCTTTAAGTTTTTTCTTGATGTCTTCCTCTGAATCGGATTCCTCAAGCTTTGCAATCTCTTTTTCCAGGCAGTGGACGATAAATTCCTCGGAAGAAGAATAGCCGGAAAGTTCTGAATATTTTTTGATCCTGTTTAAAAGCTCTTTGTCCAGTTTGATTTTGGCTTTAGCCATGTTTCTCTCCTCCAGGTAGGTCCGTTCGGAGAACGGACCCTACATTATATGAATGCGACTCCGGTCATATCTGCGGGTGGTTCGATCCCGAATAATTTTAAGATGGACGGCGTGACGTCGTGGAAGGCTGGTGTCTGTCGGTTGATACGGCAGTTCATAAATAGGATGCCTGGAACGACCGAGGGATCCACACAGTGGTCGCCGCTCCACATGGCGTTATTATCTCCCACCACTTCTTGTGAGAGCTTACCCGAAGGGGATTCCCAGGATATCCGGTATCCCAGGTTGAAGCCAACAATGATATCGGGAGCCTGGTCGACATAAGGGCCCGAATAAATATCCTTGGGAAGGAAGGCTCGACGTATGGCTCTATCCCCGGTTTTGGGATCGACAAAAGCTTCGAGCTTTCGGGCGATCTCCCTGACCAGATTATCTTTCTCTATACCAGCTGCTACGATCCCCTCGCCCTCGCGGCCCTGTTCATTGATGTAAAGGCCGTTGAGGCCATAAGCGTAGGCCTTGGTCTTGGACCAGTCGGTGTTCATGAAGAGAAGGTCTTGCCCACGCCGCCGGGGATTGATCAAGCTATGGTAGCCGTTTTCATAGAGCCAGGTGTTCACATTGAACGTGCGCCTGAAAGGAGCGAATCCATGGTCGGACAGCGCTATGACGATAGTATCTTTGTCTGCTTTCTGGAGCGCCATATCCAGCATCCTGTCGGCTTCGATGTAAACATCCAGAATGGCATCCTTAAACTCTGCTGCCAAGGCCGGATCGTAGATGGGATTGGATGGATCCATGTGCCGCCAGAGAATATGCTGCCGTTGGTCCGTGCTGGAGACATAATAAAAGAGCAGACCGGATTCGAACCTGTTGAGCTCATACTCGAACATGGCCTTGCGTTCTTCCAGGATGAGGTTATCCTGGTGCAGATACTCATGATCGTCGAAGATATTGTTATCCAGGGCCTTGAAGTCGGCTGGGAGCCCTTTGGTGTTGAACGGCCCGAATATTTTTTCAAGTTGTTTGCTGTAATTGGAGGGAGTGGAGATGGGGAGAACGGGATTGGCTGGGTCGATGTTTAGTGGAGATATGTAGAGTTTGAAGTCCGGACGGATCTGCTGCAGGTAAAAATTGCAGACAGTACTCACGCTTTGCGTGGGGATCAGGCTGAATTTGAGCCTTTTCCAGTCGCTCCATTCTCCTTGCTTCAGGATGAACTCCTGGTCTTGGATGACGATCTTTGCTACCGGATTAACCGGATCGATATAGACCTTGAAATCGATGGTGGTATCGGTACGTTCTTTTCTAAAGGTATTGATCGGGCCCTGCAGGACGGCATCCACTTGATTACCGATCACATAGACCTCGTGAATACGGGCTCCTCCCAAATCTTCGTGGATCTTGGTTGGTGCCGAGGTATAGTAGTTACAGGTTCCGTAGGTTCCGTAGAGATCCGGGGTGTTCATGCCTGAGAGAGTCCGTTGTTTGGTGGGCACGGGGGGGTAATTTGAAGGAATCTTGAAAATGGTAGCAGGGATATCGTAGTCTTCCAGGATCTGCCAGAAGGCACGGCCATGGCGTAGATTGACGACTTTTCCTCCCGAAAGTGGAAACTCATAGCCGCCCAGGCCCAAGGTCCGGGCGGCGCCGGTGGTGCCGGCCGCGGAGAATAAAAAACCATAGGTCTTAGGATCGCGATGCAAAAAATCGAACACACCGTGGCCGCCAGGATTCATGCCGGTGATGAAATTGGACCAGGCGACCGGACTTTGGGGAGGATTACCGGTTTGAAGCGGCGTGAACGTTCCTTGATCTCTGAGTTTTTTAAAGGCCGGCAGCTTCCCGGCGTTCATCCAAATCTCAACCAGATGGGGATCCATACCGTCGAATCCAAGGATGATCATTTTTTTAGAAGTCGCTGTTTTACCAAAAACCCGTGTGACAGTCTCGGGGCCACTGCCAAGAGCCAATAAAGATCCAGCAGTTGCGCTCCACTTTAAAAATTCCCGTCTATCTATACCTGACATGGATTTTCCTTATTTTTTCCTTTTCTTTTTTTTGCGCCGAGATTTTGGAGCAGAGGATGCTGCCTCCGGCTTTTCATTTAATGAGATCTCAGCTCTGGGTATGCTTTCTATCTTAGCGAGTGAGAAGTTTTTTGTATCGATCAGGGATCGTCCGTCCATATGGGCGGGTATCTTGGCACCGAAGAGATCAAGAGCTGTAGGCGCGATATCAACGATGGACGGCGTATCCGTGGTGATCCTATGATTGCAGAAGAGAATGCCAGGAACAAGCTTCGGGTCGATACAGTGGTCACCGCTCCACGCTTTGGTATTGTCTTCAAAAATATCAGGCCCGACCTTGCCGGTGACCGAGCTCCAGGAAACGCGGTATCCCTCGTTATATCCTACGATGAAGTCGGGGCAGTTTTCTTTGTAGGGACCGGCAGGGAGCTCATCACGGTCATAGAGCCGGTTGATGGCCAGCTCCCCTTTGTCGCTGTCCCTCAGCCCTTCGAGCTTGGATCTGAGTTCAGCCTTTAAGGCCTTGGTCTCCTCGCCAGGTTGGACGATGCCTTGGGATTCACGGCCGGCGATATTGAGGTAGATGCCTCCCAATCCGAGGCCGTAGGCCTTGGTCCGGCTCCAATCAACATCCTTGAACCATTCGCCGCTTTTGGACTTACCCTCCTGAAGCGCCAGATACCCAAATTGATGCAGCCAGGAATTGAGATTGAAGCCGCGACAAAACAGCTTGAAGCCGTGATCGGACATCACCACCAGTTCATCCTTAGGGCTCAATTCATCCAATATCCTGCCAAGCAGGTGGTCCATATCCTGATAAAGATCTTCGATGACTTGGGAGCTTTTAGCGGTTTGACCACATGCTAAAGCCGGGTGTTCTTTGTCCAGATAACGGAAGAACATGTGCTGGATGCTGTCAGTGGTTTGAAACCAGCAGGCGACAACGCCCTTTTTGCTTTTTGCCAAAGCGTTGAAAAGCATGCCCTCAGATTCCAAATGGTTGTCGTATGCCAACTTGATGAAGGAATCTTCATCCAAGATGCCCTCGTTCAAGGCCCATGTATCATCGGCCTCACCCAACGTGGTATAGCTTCCCAGGAGTTTAGCGAGGTAAACGGAATAGATAAAAGGATGGGAGATGGGTAGGGCCGGTTTTGCAGGATCGATGTTCAGAGGGGTGAGGTACATCTTGAAATGGGGATGTGTCTCAGATACATAAAAACGGCAAATGGCTTTAATCTTCATTCCCAGGCCGGGCTTAAAGGTGATGTTGATCCAATCCGAAAAGGTTCTGACTTCCAGTGGGATTTTCTGGTCGGAAACCTCTAAGATGACACGGTTGTTCTCTTGCTCCAAGGTGATGGAGAGCGGCAGCCGCATCTCTTCGCTTTCTTTGAGGAGTGTATTTTCCGGTCCGGAGATGTAAGTTGTAATGCTGTTTCCATTTTTGCTCACCGGAATGATGACACCCCCCTCATCGACATCGGAAGCGGTATCTTCCGAGGTGTAATAGGAGAAGGTGCCTTGGCTGCCCTTGAGGTCAGGGGCGCACATTCCTGAGACCAAATGCCCGTAAAATTTTTCCGGGGGAAAGGTGAGGGGGATCCGGAGCACAGTGCTGAATACGCCGGTATCTCCTAATATCTTCCAGAATGGTACACTTTTGCGCAGACCTCGGATTTCGGGTTTGGAGAGGGGGATCCGGTATTTCCCCAAGGGTAAATATCGCTTGGGATTTCCGATCTGAGCTGAAGAGAGATCGGGGAGGTAGGTCTTGGGATTGCGACTGAGAAAATCGAAAATGTTGTGCTTAGCAGGATGTGAGCCGGTCATAAATGAAGACCAGGCTACCGGCGAGATAGCCGGCGTGGTTGTTTCCAGTCGAGCATAGCTCCCCAGTTCTTTCATTTTGGAAAAATTGGGGAGCTTCCCTTCCGCCATGAATTTTTCTATGAGAGTGGGCTCCATGCCATCGAAACCAACGATAACCATCCGGTCGACCAGGCTTTGTTTGTAGGCTTTTTGTCCCTTGATAAGCCGAAACAGAAATCGGAAGGGCCAGGAAAGAAAGGAGAAGAGTGCCAGGATAAAAGTTAGGAACAAAACCAGGAAAGAAGAAAGAAAAGCAAACCCGGCTCCCGGCCCGACGTAGGCTTGTAACGTGGGTGTCAATGACAGCAGTCCGAACAGGAGGGCCAGCCATAATTTTTTACGTGAATTTGCTGCCGTCTGAGTCATTGGTAGCTCTCTAGAATGATGTCCGCCAGGTGCGAGATGTGCAGGTCCTGGCCGCGGTCGCTATTGGCCCAGAAAAAGGCCTTGTCCCATGTGTGCATACCCTGAAGGTTGGTCCGGCCAAAGATCTCTTTCTTTTTAATCGAACCTTTCATGTCGAAACCGTGGTGCGAGAGGATGATGAGATCCGGTCCCTGGGAGACCTGGGGGCCGCTATAAATCTTTTCAGTGTCCCAAACGGTGTGAACGACTTTTTCACCCTCGTATTCGAGATTTTCCAACTTTTCCCTCAGCTCAATTTTCAACTCAGTTTTTTCTTCTTTGGATACACAACCGCGGGGGAATCTGTCTTTTTGATGCAGGTAAAGGCGGTTGGGATCCATCACGAACGCGCGGGATTGAGAGGTTAGGTCGTTCAAGTCTTTGGGTTCGGCTGAGCTGAAATCCAGATAGCCTTCCTGTTTCAACCAGGTATTGAGATAGACCTCCTGTTTTATACCGGTAAAACCATGGTCGGATAGGAGATACAAGCCTTCATCAGCACCGGTGAGCTCTCGGTAGGCAGCAAT
>JAUWSR010000108.1 GCA_030609975.1 Acidobacteriota bacterium
CCCACGGTCTATCAAGTCCATGTCAACGTCGGAAACTGTTACCGCGAGATGGGAGAGTACGACAAAGCCATCAACGCCTACACCCTGATGTTGGATAAGATCAAAGAGGACAAGGGATCGTATGCCGGGGACCAGGAAGCGGCCCGAGCTTTAGCCAGTGTCGGAGAGACCTACATGAAAAAAGGAGAACTGGAGCAGGCCGGAGAGTGCTTAAAGCAGGCTCTAGCGATATTTCCCCAGGATGAGACCCTGGCTTTTAATATCGGCGAAATCTATTTCAAACAGGGAGATGCGGCTACAGGCAACGAGTATTTCAACAGGGCGATCGAGCTGAAGGCAAATTGGCCTCCGCCTTACCGTCAACGCGGTTATGCCTATCTCAACCTTGCGGATTATAAGAACGCTCTCGATAGTTTCAAAAAGTATGTGGAATTGGCGCCGGATTCGCCCCAAACTCCGACCATAAAGAGCCTGCTCCCTCAGCTCGAACAGATGATTAAAAAATAACGCCTGTCATTGCGAGCCTCCGAAGGAGGCGAAACAACCTCATAGTACATCGTGTCGCACAATGAGATTGCTTCGGCCCAAAGGGCCTCGCAATGACAAAGGAAGATAAAAAAAGGGAGGGCATAATGCCCTCCCTTTTTTGTGCCTAGAACGTGAAACGGGCGCCTAAACGAAAGGAGCGGACTCCGTAGACATTAGAAGGTGTGCCGTAGACCGAATTAAAATCATATTCGGGGGGATCACGGTAGTACCACAGTCTTCCATTGGGATTCTCGTAGATATTGACGCCGCTGCGTCCACCCAGGTTGAAGATATCCATGAACACGTTCAACTGTCCAACTCCGCCCAGAGGAAAGGCCTTTTCAAACCGGATATCGAAGTTGGTGTAGGGTTTTAATCTGCGTGAACCTGCTTCTTCTGCATTAACATTGGTGTAACTGGCTTGGACATCTAAACTGGAAGGAAAATACACCCGCTCGATGGTCCTGGTCCAGGCCGCGCCGTCACGGTGCTGGAAATAAGCGCTGAGAATGATCTGGTAGGGCAGTATGACCGATCCCATCAACCGGATCTGGAGCGGCCGGTCGAAGGAAAGGCGGCCGTAGGAGTTGATCATCTCGTTGGGATCGTCGAACATGGAGGATGCTCCCTCGGTTGCCCCATAGGCGGCCGAGGTATTGCCCTTGAAGGAGCTGTAAAGGACAGAGCCTTTGAGCTGCCAGTTGTTGGTCATCCGCTTGTCGAAGGTGAAGATGGCGGCCCAGTACTTGCGTTTGGCTTCCGGCGGGTTCCATCCGTACCAGGTGGGGATGGGACGGTCATCCCTCAGTCCGTACACCGTCAGAGGATTGTCATCTTCGGTCCCGAACTCACCATCAAGACCCGGGTCCATGACATCATAGGGTTTCCAGACCAGTCCATTTTCATCCGTAAGCGTGGGATCGTACCCATTGTTGATGTCCGAGTCTTCGACGATGTTCTTGTTGATCTTGTAGACAAACTGAAACCCTACCATAAAATCCCTGACCAATTCCTGCTCGACTGCAGCCATAAATTCGTACATGTAAGGCGGTTTGAGGTCGTCCACATAATATGTGTAATTGGGATCCTGGTTGGGGATAGAACTGGGAACGTACCTGTCCACACCGGGCAGGTCCATGAGCCTGTCTTTATCGTCGTCATACCAGTAGTAGTTGAGGGAATTGGCGCCGAAGATCTGGGCTGCGTTGTACTTGGCTGACCACACCGGTTCATAGTAGCGGGCAAAATGTGCTTTCAGAGCGGTTTTGCCGTTACCGAAAAGGTCATAGACAACGCCGAGCCGGGGAGATAGGGTCGTGAATTCCACCGGTCTTTTGTAGGGAGTTGTCAGGGGTTCCAGGGGAGACGGTCCTTCCTGGTTGGCGTGCCAGTCGTCGATCAGGGCGTTCCGGAACTGCATCGGATCAAGCTCAGGACTCATGAGTTCCGGGCCATAGTTCGTCGTTATCAGTGGACGGCCCTGCTCCGGTTCATATTGGTAGGAATAGTCTAAGCGCAGTCCGGCATTGACGACGAATTTGCCTACTGAAATGCTGTCCTGGGCGAAAGCGGAGAAGCGGCGTGTATGGTCTTGGACATCCCACTGACCTTTTGTGGTGGGGCACATTCGGATTCTCAGGCGTCCCCGCGTTCCGGATGTGGAGTAGTAATAGGGATTATCGCCCTCCCAATCACGCCAGTAGGAGTAATAGGGGTTGAGACGGTACCAGTCGCGGTGGTATTCGGTCTGTTCAAATTCGATGCCGGCTTTCAGCTCGTGTCCTGCTCCCCAGAGTTCATCCTGAAAGCTGGTGATCGAGGCTGAAGCCAGCATTTTTTTGCGGACATACTCGTCGTTGTACCATGTCGTTCCCCAATAGACCTGTTCAGCTCTGTCATAGTAGGTGTAATTGCCCTCTGTTCCGGGGCGGGAGTTTATGGGGAAATACCGGTTGATGTAGGTTCCACGAATGTCCAAGAACGTGTTCTGGTTGAGGACCCAGTTGAACTGATGCGTAGTGGTGTAGGTGTTCTCATGATTCCAAACGCCTGTCACATCATAGGAATAACTCGAGGCGATACGGTTGGTGTAGACCGGCTCATAGATGTGGTTGTAGTGCAGCATTCCCATGTAACGAAGAGTTGGAGTGATCTGCCAACTGAGCTTTCCGAATCCCAACCATTCCTCATGTGCTTTGTCATAATGGGGGCTTTCTAGCCCTATGGCGGCCATGCGGTTTTCCGGTGCCAGGGGGTTAAGTTGATCCCAGGTCAACCTTCGGCCGTTCACAAAGAACCAGAACTTGTCCTTGATTATCGGTCCCCCTAAGTTGAAGGACAGATCTTTGCTGTCTGTAAAACTCTCCGGGGGATTCATATCCAGTGCGGCCTGTTCCTCCTCGGTGATGAGTTCCTTGGTAAGGCCCTTACCGGTGTAGTAGCCGGTGAGGGAGCCGGAGAATCTGTTGCCTCCGCTCTTGGTTACGATGTTGATGTAGGCCGAGTCGGTCTGTCCCACTTCTGCCGGCAAGGCACCGATCGCGAACTCGATCTCCTCGTAGACGTCGATATTGATGTTTGCCATGGAGTAGAACGTAGCCGGGTCGTTCATGGGAACGCCGTCGAGGGCATACAGCGTGCTCCGTACCGTACCTCCCAGGATGGATGAGGTTCGGCGGTAATCCGCGCCGTCTGCAATCGCCCCGGGAATCGAGTTTTGGAGATCATACAGGTCCCGGTTCATGGGGATGCTGGTGATAAAGTCCGCGGTGTAGTTGACGCTGATCTTCGAGCTCTGGACATCGACCACCGGAGAGGCGGCTATGACCTCGACCTCTTCCTCTACGGTCTGAATTTCGAGCGTGATGTTGATTTCAGTGGTTCTCCCCACGCTGACGATGAGATTTTTACGGGAGTGGATGTTGAATCCGGGCATTTCCACCTTGAGCTCATAACCACTACCCGGACCGAGTGCCAGGAATCGGAACGTTCCTGTATCCGATGTGATGTAGCTCCGTTCACCCATGATTTTGGTCCCGATGAGGGAGACCGTGCACCCGGGGATAGGACTTCCATCGGAATCACTCACCTCACCCGCGATAGATCCTGTTTGTGTTCCCTGCGCCCAACTCAGATTGGTCAGAACGAAGGTCAGAAACAGGATCATAACCACTTTGATGAGTTTTTTACTCATTTTTCCTCCTCATGTTGCGTTTTTGTGCCATTTCCTGCTTTTTTCTGTTTGGCTTTTAGACATCACCTCCCTTTTTCTTGGAATTTTTTGATTGCTGTTCCAGGTGATGGGAAGGAAAGCCCCAGTTCATTCTCATTGGGGAGGTACTGATGTCGAAAATTTTTGCGATGTCTTTTTCGATGGTACGTTGGTTAGCCGGCAACTGGTTTGTGATGATGGCGCTTTTGAGATAATTGTATACGGTTTGGCTAAGCGTCTTGGGGATGGAAGAGGCAACTTCTGGTAAGGACGGGTGCGTCACTTTATAACCTATAGTTCATAAATTACTACAGCAAGATTCATGCCATAGGTCTATTTCCGTATCTCCTTATATTTCAATAAGTTAGTTGCACATGTTTCTTTAATAATATCGAAATAATCCAATATGTTGGATTTTAGTTCAAAAAATTGGTCTCTCCGTCCTTTGTACCCTCTGGGAATACAAAAGGTACGCCTCCCACAAGCAATAAAAAATGCGTACGGTTACTAAAACGGAAGAATGCGGAAACTCTTTGGATTTCTAAGGGAAAATATGGGAATGAGATGGTAGCGGGGGTTGGATTTGAACCAACGACCTCCGGGTTATGAGCCCGACGAGCTACCAGACTGCTCTACCCCGCAGTACCGGCGCTTATTATAGCACAGAAGACCTATATGTCAAAAACTTCTTTTCGTTCGGCCCCGCCAGGGCGGGATTCATAGTCATAGAGAGACTGGGCAGCCCCTTCGGGAAAGTTGCGCCAACCGATAGCCCGTAGTTCGTCCTCATCCTTTCCCATCACGATCGCCATGTTCTCAGCAAGCAGCGTATCAAAAACAAGCTGATTGTCCATGGCTCCGTCTTCATCATTGTCCAGATATTCCGCCAGCATGTTGGCTGAATGCATGAGTTTTTCATCTCGAACATTATCCGTGGCATAGATCTTGAGCCCATACACATCTACAAATTTCGTAAAACCTGAGATTTCTTCAGTTACTTCTTGGTCCTGAGAGCTGCATCCGATCACAAGAACCATTAAAAAAGTCGACAAAATACTGCAAAGAAAAAATCGTTTCATTTTATCTCCTTATATAAATGAATTATTCACAAGTCGAGGTTGTCGTAGATGCGAGGCATAAAGGATAAAGCTGTAGAATTCTACCGCGAATCCTTTATAACGAAGCATATGCGGCAAGTTCGGCTTGCCCGAAGGGTAAAAAATGTCGATTATTAATCGAAAAAACATTGTAACAAGATAATCTGAATACCAACGCTTCAGGTTATCGTAAAATGTCAACCACACATTAGTTATTGGAATTATCGACATTTTTTATGAATAGTTATTTAATCAGGATCATCTGCTCATTGCGGGGATAAAGCGCTTCGACACCATTGGGAGTCACAACAGCATTATCTTCGTGATTTATAGCCAGACGTTTTCCCCACTCCGGGATCCAGGTATGCACAATAAATTCAAACGCGATCAAATTATTCGGCTGCATGATCAAATGCGCCCTGTTTGGCCGGAAGGGAGCCATGGAAGGCCCCACGGCGATCTCGCTGTTTCCGGTGTTTCCCACACAATGGCAGTCGATGGAAAATCCGGATTTTTCGGAATCCCCCATTTCCTGGATGATCGCACTATCCTTGTCCGTATCGGTAAAAGGCGTATATACATATCCAACTGCTTCAAGGGCTTTTACTACGTCCGTTAGAGTCTCGCCTGCTGTTTTCCCGGATTTGAAGGTTTTTCGGATGATATCCCGGACCACCAATCCTCGCTCCCAAGCCTTCTGAATGCTGGGAGGAAGAGAGGTCTCCCCTTCCCTTAATATATAGGCTTTACGCTTGTAATCCGTACCGAAGTTAAGATATGTGAAACCCCAATCCCATGAGATCAGATCTCCTCTCTGAAAGATGTAATCGGATCTTCTCGTCTCTTGGCGACTCGAAACCTCGGAGTGCTGAACGCCCGGTTTACCTGCTCCAAAATAGGAGGGCTCAATTCCCTGGCCCAAAAGCTGATCATTAATCCACCAGCCCAGATCTTCTCGGGTTGTGACACAGGGAACAATGCTGCTCAAAGCTTCTTCCAGGAGCAGCCTTTGGATCTCACAAGCTTTAGCAAAGGCGATGATCTCGGTCTGAACACGTCTTACTCTAAAATCCGTGATGACATTTTCCGAGGAAATCAATCGCTGCGCATACTTATTTCCTAATAGCTTTACAAGTTTTTTGTATCCGGTATGGGATAGACCGTCGGCGTGTGTGAGCCATTCCGACATGTTGACCGCTATATGTTGAGGGTCCCTTTCGGCCACAAACTTCGTGATATCACTCTCGTCACCGAAGATGTCATACACAGATCTGTCGGCGACAGGTGCAAAACTCACTCCCAAAAGAGCTCTTTCGATTCTCTCTCCGCCTCGATCTGTGAAGATGAAATATCCCATGGTCCCACCCAGGTCGAGAGCAAAAGCATCGGGATCTCCTCGTCTTATCACATGGATCCACATGTCCACGTTATTATCACGCATGGCGCCGGGCAATATTTTGTCGAATTTGTCTTTGCGAATTAAATTCAACAGCTCAAAACGGGACTTGGCCTCTTGGGCTGAGATCTGGAATGCCGACATCACCATAAAAAACAAGATGGCCACGATAAAAATTCGCCTTAAACGCATAATATCTCTCCTTGTTTGAATTGATTTTTTGAGTGGTCTTTCCTCTGATTGCGCAGGTCATACTTCATCCAGGGCAGCATCTTAGTATTCATCATAATATTTAGCACAATTTGTTACAAGCTGCATTTTTATCGCGAACAAAAATTGACATTTTCTACGATAATCACCTGTTTTCCGTAAAGAATTAGGTCATTAATACCCAGATCATTCATAAATTTTCACACCCCTTATCCTTTTTTAAAATAATTCCTTGACATCACTGGGATGCAAAAAATATAATTGGAAACTCAAAAATGGACCTAGTCCTGTTCACCCTACTTTCGGTTGTTTGCATCGGTGCTGTATTGGGGATGATCCTGTCTAAAAACCAGGCTTACAGTGCTCTTTTTGTAGTTCTCGCTTTCGCCTGCACAGCCGGATTTTTTGCTCTCCTGGATGCCCCCTTTATCGCAGTGGTTCAGATCATCATCTATGCCGGGGCCATCCTGGTGCTGTTTATTTTTGTGATCATGATGGTAGACGTCGATGCTGGACTCTCCCCCGAAAAGAAAAAGGGGACGCTCTATCTCTCAGTTCTGCTGGGAGCTATTCTCCTCATCGAGCTGTTGATCGCACTCAAGGCAGTCTTTACTCCCCTGGGAACAGTCGGAAACACATCCAGCGGCAGCCCCACGGACCTGGGGCATCTGCTCTTCACCAAGTACCTGTATCCTTTCGAGATCACATCGATCCTGATTTTAGCCGCGCTGGTAGGCGCCATCGTCCTGGTTAAAAAGAGAGAGAAGGAATGACCCCCATAAGCTACTACGTGATCCTGAGTGTCATCCTCTTCGTTCTAGGCATCATTGGCTTTTTTGTAAAGAAGGACCTTATCACACAGTTTCTTTCGATCGAGATCATGCTCAACGCCGCCAACTTGGCGATCATCGCCTTTGCCAAGGCGGCTGGTTCCTTAGACGGGCAGATCATTGTATTTTTTGTTATCACCGTAGCTGCGGCCGAAGCCGCCATCGGATTGGCCATCATCCTTATGATATACCGCAAGAAAAAAACCATTAAAACCGAGGATATTCACCTATTGAAGGGATAAAATGACGGAATACTTCTGGCTTATTCCTTTTTTTCCAGCAGTGAGCTCCTTCCTGATCATTGTTTTTGGACGCAAACTGCCCCGAAAATACATCGCAGTCCAAGCCTGTCTGGCCGTGTTTTTATCCTTCCTCCTGAGCTTTTTCTCGTTTCTGGAACTGCGTTCAGCCGGACATGAAGCCGAGGCTCTGACAAAAAACCTCTTTAGCTGGATCCAATCCGGGAATTTTAACGTCGATCTGTCTTTTCGCTTCGATCCCTTGACCGCCGTGATGTGCCTGGTCGTCACTTTTGTAGGTTTTCTGATCCACGTCTACTCGACAGGCTACATGTCCCATGATAAAAGTTACGCACGCTTTTTCGCCTATATGAACCTCTTCACCTTCGCCATGCTCATCCTGGTCATGGGCTCCAACCTGGTCGTGATGTTCGTAGGCTGGGAGGGTGTAGGCCTGTGCTCCTACCTGCTCATCGGCTTCTGGTATGAAAAGCCCTCGGCGGCCAATGCCGGCAAAAAGGCCTTTATCGTTAACCGCATCGGAGATGCCGGTTTTATGCTGGGTATATTCTTTCTGGTGATTCACGTCGGAAGTGCCGAGTTCTCCGCTATCAATCACGCCCTTGAAGGCGGGCACATCGCTCAGGGATTGGTGACTTTGATCGCCATCCTTCTGTTTATCGGAGCAACCGGGAAATCCGCTCAGATTCCTTTATATGTATGGCTGCCGGATGCCATGGAGGGCCCCACTCCCGTCAGCGCCCTGATCCACGCGGCCACCATGGTCACAGCGGGCGTCTACATGATCGCGCGCATGAACCTGCTGTATTCACTCTCACATACTGCGATGACGATCGTGGCTGTTGTGGGAGCGCTCACCGCCGTCTATGCAGCCAGCATGGCCTTGGTCCAGAACGATATCAAGCGTGTGCTGGCTTATTCCACCATCTCCCAGTTGGGATATATGTTCCTGGGATTAGGCGTAGGAGCTTACTCTGCAGCCGTTTTTCACCTCGACACACATGCCTTTTTTAAAGGGCTCCTGTTTTTGGGAGCCGGCAGTGTCATGCATGCTCTCTCCGGCGAGCTGAACATCCAAAAAATGGGAGGCCTCAGAAAATACCTCCCCGTAACCTTCCCTACATTTTTAGTGGCAACTCTGGCAATTGCGGGAGTCCCCTTTCTTTCGGGCTTTTTCTCCAAGGATGCGATCCTGACCAGCGCCTGTGCCAGCGGAAACTACTTTGTCTGGGCTCTGGGTCTTTTCGGCGCGATTTTGACAGCCTTTTACATGTTCCGCCTGCTGTTTCTGACTTTCTTCGGGAAAGAACGCCTGGAACCCGAGGCAAAAGCTCATCTGCATGAATCCCCCAAGTCCATGACGATTCCCCTGGCGATCTTGGGCTTCTTCGCGCTCATCGCCGGCTACGTGGGGCTGCCGATCGTTTTCGGCGCCCATCTGAACTGGTTCGGCCGATTCCAGGAACCGGTCATCCACGCAGGCCATGAGGTCCATCTCAGCCTCGGCACTGAATGGCTGTTGATCCTGGCTTCTGTCGCCGTGGCTTTTACCGGGATCTTCGTAGCCTATATCTTATATTTGAAAAAACCCCATATCCCTCACAACCTGGTAGCACGCTTTCCCAAACTCTATAAACTGCTCTACAACAAATACTATATGGATGAAATATACAATGCCACCTTTGTCAATTCCGCTATCAAAGGTTCAGAATTCGTCTACGACAATTTTGACCTAAAGGTCATAGATGGCGCAGTGAACGGTTCGGCCGCCTCCGCCAATTTTTTCGGAAAGATCCTGAGTTATTTCCATTCGGGATTGATCAAAGACTACGCCTTGATATTTTTGTTGGGCGCTGTAGCCCTCCTAGCTTATTTGATTTTTTAAAATGAATATACCGATACTAAGCTTGATCACGTTTTTGCCGGTGGCCGGAGCGGTTCTGTTTATCTTTTTGCCCAAGAACAACAAGAACCTCTTCCGCTATCTGTCGATACTCATCACTCTGGTCATGTTCGTCATCTCATTGACGCTGTATTTCAATTTTTACAGCACCACAGCCGAGGCCCAGTTCGTGGAGAAAGCCGAATGGATCGGCTACGGCATCGACTATCATGTCGGGATCGACGGCATCAGCCTGCTGTTGGTGCTCCTGACCACATTCCTGTTTCCCATCACTATCCTTTCCTCGTGGAACGCCATCCAGGACAAAGTCAAAGAATACCACATATTCATGTTGATCCTGCAGGCGGGCATCCTAGGGGTGTTCGTGTCGCTCAACATGTTTTTGTTCTATGTTTTTTGGGAAGTCATGCTTATTCCCATGTACTTTTTGATCGGGATCTGGGGTGGCAAACGCCGCATTTACGCCACCATGAAATTCGTGCTTTTCACCATGTTCGGCGGCCTTCTCATGCTGGTCGCCATCTTCTTCCTGTATTCCACCTATTATAAAGCCGCCGGTGTTTATTCTCTGAACATATTCGATTTGCAAAAACTTATCATCGATCCCAACGTTCAGATCTGGCTTTTTCTGGCCTTTGCCTTGGCCTTCGCCATCAAAGTTCCCATGTTCCCCTTTCATACGTGGCTGCCCGATGCCCACGTCCAAGCACCTACCGCAGGATCGGTCGTCTTGGCTGCTGTCCTGCTAAAAATGGGCGTCTATGGATTTCTCCGCTTCGCCCTTCCTTTATTTCCGGATGCTGTGGAGAAATTTGTTCCTGTTCTGGCCGTACTGTGTATAATTGGGATCATCTATGGGGCTCTCATGGCCCTGATTCAAAAGGATGTCAAATCGCTGGTGGCTTATTCCAGTGTCAGCCATATGGGCTTGATCATGCTGGCAGTCTTCGCCTTGAATATATCCTCTCTGGAAGGGGCGATCTATCAGATGCTCAACCATGGTTTGAGCACAGGAGCCCTGTTCATCTGCGTGGGTATTCTCTACGAACGGGCCCACACCCGCTTGATCAAGGACTACGGCGGTGTCAGCAAACAGATGCCGGTCTTCTCCGCCTTTTTCCTTATCTGCGTGCTTTCGTCAGGCGGGCTTCCCGGATTGGACGGTTTTCTCGGAGACGTTCTGTGTCTAGTCGGACTTGTGCTGACCAATGCAGTTGGGGGCGTCTGGGCTATAACCGGC
>JAUWSR010000217.1 GCA_030609975.1 Acidobacteriota bacterium
CTTGACTCTGTTTCCCCTAATAATCCCGTATGGCTGAGGCACACGATGGGCCACTACGGTACTGCAAACAGCGTTGCTCTTAAGCTCGCCAACATAACCAAAGATACCCCTGATCCACCCGGTGGAACCATCGACAGATATCCGGATGGAACTCCCACAGGCGTGCTTAAAGAATCGGCGCAATCCCTGGTCGTTCGATTGATTCCTGAATTTTCCTCTGTGCAAATCCAGGAGGGCATGGTCAAGATGATGGAGGAATTCAACAAAGAAGGAATGACAGCTGTTAAAGATCCGGTGATAGACCTCGAACGATGGAAGGCTTATCAAAATCTGAGTGGTCAGGATCAATTCACTATAAGAGTATTTGGCCTATGGAAAGCAGGAGAGACTCTCAAAGATGCCGAAGAACTCATCGACCGGGTTGCCTCCTTCACAAAACCATACCTCACAACGGGTAATGACAGATTGATCTCAGGAGGCATCAAGATATTTCTGGACGGGAGCGGTGGAGCCAGAACAGCCTGGCTGCACAAAGAGTGGAACAAAAACTACAGAGACAAAGACACCGGCAATTATGGCTATCCTGTTATTGACCCGGAAATCTTCCAGAAACAAGTCAAGATGTTCCATGACGCTGGATTGCATATCAGTATCCACGCAATTGGAGACAAAGCCATTGACTGGACAGTCGACACTTATGCACAGGTCCTCCAAGAAAATCCCATCCACGGCTTACGCCATGGAATCATTCACTGCGTCATTCCGACAGACCATGCGATAGAAGTGATGGCAGAACTACAAGAAACACATAAAGCTGGGTACCCGGAGAGCCAACCCCCGTTCATGTGGTGGATCGGCGATACTTATGCCGGTAACTTTGGCCCGGACAGATCTCTCCGGCTCAATCCCTTCAAGACCTTTCTTGATAAAGGCGTGCAGTGGGGAAGCGGATCAGATTTTCCCGTCACCCCCTTTGAGGCAAGATTCGGCCTCTGGGCTTCTGTCGTACGAAAGACAGTGCGGGGTATCTATGGGTCGACACCATTCGGCCTGGATGAATCAGTGGATATTCACAACACATTGCGCTCATATACCATATGGAATGCACATCAATTGTTCCTGGAAGACAAGATTGGCTCTATTGAAGTTGGGAAATATGCCGATATTGCTATATGGAGCAAAGACCTTTATACCGTATCCCCCGAAGAGATTAAGAATAGCAAGTGCCTGATGACCATGTTCGGAGGAAAAATCGTCCATTTTGACCAGAAATCAGGCATTGAAATGCCGGAATAAGGAAGATAGAGAATAGGCTCTGCCCTCTATGTCACAGTGGTCCGACTTTTACTCCGCCCTTTCCTCAGCAGTCATATCCAGTTGGGGATGGGAGAATGCAACTCTCCCCAATTTTACACAACATTCTAGATTCTATCTCGGAAAATCAAGAAAACGAGGCAGTTATGAAAATCTGGTATAATGCTAAGGTCGAGTTTTAGAATTAAACGAAGGTTAGAGAACGAAATGTCACATAGACAAAAAGGCAGCAAGCAGAATCGCTCATTTCCAGTAGTCCCCTATCGTTTCGATCAGAAAAACGAAATTTTCAAGAGAGCCCACTGGGATGAAAGAATAATGCCTCTCTTGAAACGTCTGAGTGACAAAAAATATAGCAATAAAGACGGATACAAGAGAATAGACTTTGGCTTACACGAAGCGGCATGGAATCTGGAGAGAAGCTTTGGATTTGGAAACTGGCGGAGCAATTCCGGCCTGTATTCATGGGAGGGAACCTGCCAAGACCTGACCGATCAGAAAAGATCTGTTCCACAAAAAACCGACGAATCCCCCGAAGAACTGAGCCGGTTGATCAAAAGGGCCGCGCTTTTCTTCGGCGCCGATCTTGTCGGAATTTGCAGGCTTAATCCCAACTGGGTCTACTCCCATGAATTTAACGTTCTTACTCTAGACCATTATCCGATTGAAATACCCCAGGGATGTGATAACGTCATAGCACTGGCAGTTGCAATGGATTATATCGGCATGCGGTCCTCACCAACAGCAGTGGCTGGGGCAGCACAAGGATTAGGGTATTCCCAAATGGCTTTTGTCGCCAACACGCTTGCTACGTTTATCCGCTCTCTTGGATATCGTGCACTGCCCTGCGGGAATGATACAGCCTTGAGCATCCCTATTGCCATGGCAGCAGGATTGGGAGAGTGGAGCCGGATGGGGCTGTTGATCACAGAGAAATTCGGTCCAAGAGTGAGATTATTCAAGATATTTACCGACATGCCGCTAAAACAGGACGCATTCGGTTCTATCGGAGTCGTTGAATTTTGCAAAACCTGTAAAATCTGTGCCACTCGCTGTCCGTCCCAGGCAATTCCTGACGGCGATATGACAGAGGAGGGCCCCAATATGTCCAGTCATTCCAGTATCCTCAAATGGTACATCGATGGCGAACGGTGCTATTCTTTTTGGGCTAAGAATCATATGGGTTGCGCAATCTGCATCCGGGTCTGCCCTTTTAACCAGCGTCCAGGAAAAATCCACGATCTTGTCAGGTTTATAATTCGGAAAACGACAATCCTTAACAAGCTCTTTGTTCGTTTGCATGGAATCTTGAAATATGACAAGCCTTTCCCTGCTCAAAGATTTTGGGATTCTTGAACACGAACTCAAGCTCTAATGTGAATCATGCATTTATAGTTTATAGCTTTATATTTTATATCCTATAGAAAAAATTTGATAGAAAAAATATCTCATGTGATTTCTTATCTTCTAACTTGTTTATTTTGTGTATTTTAGATTCATATGGAGATTTTAAAAAGCTCAACTTACAATCGTTTTTTGGAAAAATATCTATTGACTTATAAATGATCAAATTATTATTATTATAAATTGCACGCGGAATAAAAAATCTCATGTGGCGAAATCTTAGAAGCTCAGAGACCTCTGAGCTCAAGACTTACACAAACCCTATCTCCGAGAAATTCCACAAAAGACAATTCTTCGCTTATTCTCGGCTGACCTGAAGACAAAAGAAGTCTAGATTATAATAGAGGGCACAAAAAAAGTTTTTTATTCCGAAAGGAGAATATGCAATGAAAAGGGAAACCAAAAAAAACATAGTGTGTATCGTTCTAGGCCTTGTACTGAGTGGCATTTTGTCGGCAAGCACTATCACTCTCAAGGATGTGTTCAACTATCGGTCTATCAACGAAGTCAAAGTCTCTCCTGACGGAACTCGAGCCGTGTTTACCGTGAACGCTATTGATCTTGAGAGCAACACCATCAATTCCGATCTTTGGCTTATTGATCTGGGAACGGGGAAACATTTTCAGCTCACACAAGGTGAAAAAGCCCAGAGGGCTCCAGCCTGGTCACCGGATGGCAAGAAGATCGCCTTTCTTTCCAACATCAAAGGTCCCAATCAGATCTGGGTAATCTCGCCCGACGGCGGAGAAGCTGAGCTCGCCGCCAACTTTGGAAGAGTGAATATCATACAATTCCGTTGGTTGCCCCAAGGAAACGGATTCGTTTTCATGGCCGTTCGGCCTCAGATACCTCAGGCCCCATCCCCTCAGCGTCCACCGTCAAGAGAAAAACCCCCTGAAGGCCCCATCATCGTAGATAAAAATGTCACGCACTATAATCTAAGACCACGATTGAAGGCTCGCCTGTTGAAAGTGGAATTCGGTGAAAAAAAACCTGAAATGCTCATCAAAGAAGATTGTCATATCCTCTCTTTCGATATTTCTCCCGATGGAAAATCTGTCGTCTTCAGTTCCCAGCCGGCATCAGGAAGGTTGTACGAAAAGGAATCGGATCTAAAAATCCTAGACCTGAACTCCAAAACAGTCCGGGAACTGATCACGCAACCGGGTTCTGATTTGAATCCCCGGTTTTCCAACGACGGAAAAAAGATCGCTTTCATTCACCATGAGGGAGATCTCGCCAACCGGAAGCTTCAAATCGTCGGGGTTGACGGTGTCGGTCTAAAAGAAGCCGCCCCCTCTTATGACGAGAACATCAGGAACTATGATTGGTCGTCGGATAATCACCATATCTTTTTCCTCGGCAACCGGGGAATCTCCGCTATAGTTTTCCGCATCGATGTCTCCACAGGACAACACGAAGCAGTTAAAGCTCTCGACGGTCTTCATGTCTGCAAAAGCTTCAGCTTCAGCCAAGACGGCCGGACCGGAGCTGCCGTGATTTCAGATGCGCATAGCCCCGAGGAAGTCCATCTCGTTCAAGACGCCGGGAAATCAAAACGAAAACTCACTCAGATTAATGAGAGATTTGACAAGATGGCTCCCTTGACAGAAATTTTGAAATACAAATCAAAAGACAGTCTTGACATCGAGGGTCTGGTACTCAAACCCAAAGATTTCACGCAGGGAAAAAGATATCCCCTGCTGGTCATCGTGCATGGAGGCCCTGCCGGAGTGTTTACTTACAGTTTCAATCCAGGAAGAGGTGCGTATCCCCTGCATGTGTTTGCGGAGCAGGGTTATGTGGTGTTCCTCCCCAATCCTCGGGGCAGCACTGGTTACGGGGAGAGCTTCCGGAGTGCCAACTTCCAGGACCTGGGGGGGAAAGATTTTGAAGATATCATGACAGGAGTTGATCTTCTGATCGAGAAAGGAATCGCAGACCCTGATCGGATGGGTCTCATGGGCTGGAGCTACGGAGGTTTCATGGCTTACTGGACAGTCACGCACACAGACCGCTTCAAAGCGATCTCGGCCGGCGCCGGATTGACTAACCTCATCAGTTTCTACGGAACAAACGACGCCGAAGGTGCCGGTATTGAAACCTATATGGGCAGTACGCCTTGGAAAAATCCACAGATGCTCTGGGATCACTCGGCTCTTCAGTTCATTCAGAACGCCAAGACACCATTGCTGATCCAACATGGTGGGAATGACATCCGGGTCCCGCTCGCTCAGGCTCAGGAGTTTTACTTCGCAGCGATCAAGGTCGGTCTGCCCGTCAAGATGGTCGTCTATCCGAGACAGGGCCACAGTATCCGGGAGCCCCGATTGTCATTTGCGGCCATGGAAAATAATTTGGATTGGTTCAACAAATGGCTGCTGGGAATTGAACCATCTGAGAAGGATAAATAACCACTTCCGAAATTACCTTCTTCATTTCAGGCGAAAAAAAGGAGTCATCCGAATGAATATCACCAAGCCAAAAACATTATCAAAGACGAATCTAGGGCTGACATGTTTCGCCATTCTTTTAGTTTTGTCCTTTTCTTTCTCCTCATCGGCTTCGGACCAAACCCTTCAGGATATAGTCGACGAATACTTCAACGCCTGCGTAAAAATAGGAAAATTCAGCGGAATTGTTCTCATCGCCAAGGACGGAGAAATCCTCGTAAATAGAGGATACGGACTGGCCAATCGCGAACACGACGTTCCCAACACTCCCCAAACAAAATTTCGTCTCGGCTCCATGACCAAACAATTTACCGCTGCGGCCATCATGCAGCTTCAGGAACAGGGAAAACTGAATGTTGAGGATTCCATAGACAAATATATCCCGGATTATCCCAACGGTGATCGGATCACCCTTCATCATCTTTTGACCCACACTTCAGGAATCCCCAATTTGACGGATTTCCCTGAGCACAGAAAGACGATAATGATACCTTCACCTGTTGAAAAAACCATACTCAGATTCAAAGACAAGCCCCTGGAATTCACCCCGGGAGAACAATTCAAATACAGCAACTCAGGATATCTCCTTCTGGGTTACGTTATCGAAAAAATCTCCGGAAAAACATACGAGGACTATCTGGAGAAAAACATATTCCATCCTCTGAATATGGAAAATTCAGGATACGATCATCACAGCACAATCCTGAAAAACAGAGCCACGGGATATCACTTAACCAAGGATGGACTCATCAATGCCCCTTATGTCGCTATGTCGATGCCTCATGCGGGGGGAGCGCTCTATTCCACAGTCGAAGACTTATTCCTCTGGGACCGGGCACTCTATACAGAGAATATTTTAAAGAAATCATCTTTGGAAAATATGTTCACGCCCTTTAAGGGGAACTACGGTTATGGGTGGAGAATCGATTCGATTTTCGGGCATAAGCGAATTCATCACGGCGGGAGTATTTTAGGCTTCCAGACCCACATTGCCAGGTACGTTGGTGACAACACCCTTGTTGTCTTTCTTTGTAATCAACGTCCCATAAACACAAAAAAAATCTCGGAAGATCTAGCCGCCATCGTATTTGGTGAAGCGTATGAGCTTCCCACGGATGATAAAACGGCCGGGAAAGACGAAGAAAAAAAGAAGAAATAATAATATGAAACGACAGGAACTTTGCTCCCTAAAATCAAAAATTTTATTTTCAGTCACCAGGATGGATCTGCGAGAATAATATATTCTTTAAAGGAGGTGAACGATGAAAGCAAAAAAATACTTGATGTCAATTTCCCTGATCCTGGTTTTGTGCCTGGTCTTTTTCGGCTGTTCTCGCAGCACACCACCAGTTCCTGAGGGAGAATTTGATATCGTCATCACCAAGGGGAGAATCATGGACCCTGAGACGCGGACCGATGCCATTGCTAATATCGGAATCCTTAACGGCTGTATATGCACTATTGTCTCTCCCTAACACACACTCAAAGCAAAAACGACGATCGATGTGGAGGGC
>JAUWSR010000300.1 GCA_030609975.1 Acidobacteriota bacterium
ATGACATCAACGATCTGTTCTATGACATGATCCTGACCGATAACGCGTTTTTTCAGCTCTTCCCCCATCTTCAGGACGGTTGTCATCTCATCCCGCGTCATGTTCCCCACGGGAATCCCGGTCCAGGATTCGATGACCTCGGCCACTGTGAGATCTGTTACGTCGGCAAAGACCTGAGGTTTATCCCCCTGCAGCTTATCGAGCTTCTCCGTGACCTTTTCTATGCCTGCATCGATTTTTACAGCCTCACCTTCCTTCAACTCTGTGGCGAACTTTTGCTTGCGCAGGTCCCGCAGTTTATTCACCAAGTCACACTCTTTGGCCCAGCGCTCATCTTTGGCTTTGACTTCTTTCTCCAGTCGGGTTTTTTCTTTGTGTAAGGCGGCTAATTCTTCCTGGTTATCGCAGATTTTCAGGTCATGGTCCTTCTGCAGAGTTTCGATCTCGAGCTCGACGGATTTCAGCTCGCTCAGGGCGAATTCCAGGCTGGGAGGCTTGCTGGTCAGAGACATCTTAACCCGGGTGGCGGCCGTATCGATTAGGTCGATGGCCTTGTCCGGAAGTTGGCGTCCGGCAATGAATTTTCGAGAAAGTTTTACGGCAGCTTCCAAAGCGTCATCGGCGATGTGAATCCCATGATATCCTTCATATTTGTTTTTGATCCCCCGCAGCATCAGGATGGCTTTCTCATCTTCCGGTTCGCCCACATGGATAGGCTGGAACCGCCTCTCTAAGGCCGCATCCTTGGCAAAATATTTGTTGTATTCGAGATAGGTGGTCGCGGCAATGGCACGGAATTCTCCACGTGCCAAGGCCGGTTTGAGCAGGTTGGCCGCGTCCCCCCCCCCGGGTGTTCCTCCGGCGCCGATCAGCGTATGAGCCTCATCGATGAACAGGATGATCTGGTGAGCAGATTTTGTGACCTCATTGATCACGGCTTTCAGGCGTTTCTCGAATTCGCCGCGCATCTTGGTTCCGGCCTGTAAGGCGCCCAGATCGAGGGCATGTATCTGGACATTCTTTAGGATATCGGGGATGTCGCCGGATGCGATCTTCAAGGCCAGCCCTTCAACCACGGCGGTCTTCCCCACTCCTGGTTCCCCAAGGACAATAGGATTGGATTTTTTCCGCCGGCTCAAGACCTCTATTACCTGGATGATCTCGTCGTCTCGTCCCAAAATTGGGTCAATTTTTCCTTCTTTGGCAAACTGGGTGAAGTTTGAAGTGTAGATATCCAGGACGGTCCCTCCGGGAGGGATCTCTTTGGCCTCTTCCGCCGGGAGTTCCTCGGCTGAGGCAGCCTGGTCTTCTAAGGAGTTAGCAACGATATTGTAGAAATCGGCCTTCAGCTGCTCCTGGTTTATGGGGGACAGGATCTCCATCAGCCCCGTACTGATCACCAATTCCGATGAAATGAAAACCTCGAAAAGGGCGCCGGACCGGATCTTCGTTTCCTTATGATGGACCGAGCTTGTGATCCAGGCTTTTTCCAGGAGCTCAGTCAGGAGCGGCGAGAGCTTCGGCCTGCCGGGATTGCCGGAGTCCATCTCCTCGAGGCTCCTGTTGCACACAGCCTGGACATCTCCCATATCAATCGTGTAATGTCTCAAGATGAGCGGAACATCTCCCTGGCCGTCCTCCAGCAGAGAATTCAGGAGATGCTCCATGGTGATCTCATAGTGGCCTCTTTTGATTCCCAATCCTGTGGCCGTATCCAGGTTTCTGATCAGATGATTATTAAGCTTTAACAAAAGCTGGCGCAGGTCTTTACTCTTCATGCTGTCCCCCTCTTCAAGCGCTTTTTCGTTTTGAAAAACTTTAATGAAACTTTTCTACGAATCTCTCATAGGTATAGTAGACGTCCACAGCCTTCTTTTTCGGCGTCCCCATCCATAGGCTCAAACCCAGCCGGAGACGACGATCATTCCAGGGGATCATCCCAATGGTCTCGGATTTGAGAATAAATTTGACGTCGTACTCGAGGCCGTCATGAATGTACAGATTGACCAATTCCCTCAAAAGGGCTGCCTTTTTGCTCTCGGGTGTAAACTCCAGGTATTCGTCGAACGATATGGGGCCCATCTCGATACGTATCCGGCTCATATAATCGATCACCAACCTCCCCAGTGTGCCGCCACCGGAAAGACGAAATGATCCTTCGCCAGCCCCCCCGACTATCGGCAGCTCAGACAGATGAACCCTGCTGGGAACAAACTCGATGATGTTAACCGGTATGTGGGGAAAAAATTCTTTAAGCAGAGCGATTAAACCCGCTTTGTTTCGCACCCTCAAGCTCAGGACTCCGGAAAGACGCAGCAGCTTATACTTGGATACGATGTCACGTTGGTTATGCGAATCAGTTACCTGGCCAGTAAAGGCAAAAACACGCTGCATGATCTTGTTTTTAAAGTCAGAACCGACTTGAAGAAAGAACCGGTACTTCTTCCAGGCTTGATAATAAAGCCAATAGAAACGGGTGTTGAATATATCCAGAAAATTCTGTAGCGGCACCTGGCCTGCGCCATGAACGTTCTGCTGCGATGCGACCTCATCATGGTAGCAGCGCGGCAGGGGAGAGTTGACGCCATACAGGCCCATGAAATTGAGGATAAAAGTCATGATGCCGTTTTCATACTCAAACCTGCGGATATCCTTGGGCGGAAAAACATAATACTCATAGGGACGAAAGTGGAGGCCTTTTTGATCGAACCTGTCATCATCACGATCAGGATGGATCTGCTTGCTGAGCTTTTCGGCCAAATAAATGGCCTGGAAAACACTGTATTCGGGTGCACGTTTGCCCAGTTCTTCGATCAGGCGGGCAAAATCTTTCCCAGTGTCGGTGTCCATGTGTATGTCTTGTTGGTTCCGGTTTCGGAAATGATCAAGCTTACGAAAGAATTGATGGTGACATACTGAGCCAGAAAACAGTTTATAACGGATCCAAAAAGCTGAATATCCCCAGCACTGTTCTCGAATTGAGTCTCGTCGACCTCAATCTTGAATTCGATCCCACGAATAAGACCGCGTTCTCGCATGACATACCTGGATGATGGTTTATGGATTTGTTTAACGGCCTGGATCTTTTTCCTGGCTGGATCATTGAAGTCTTGGGTCCAATTGTAAAGGGTGAGTATGCTTTTAAAGGTGTCGGTATCCGCTAGGGTTGTATAACTCAAGGATAGATGCGAGATCAAGGACCATAAGAAATTCTGTCGCTCCGGACAGGGTAGGACCTCTGTTGGAGTGGTCAGGTTCGAGGCCACCACACCCTCTGGAAAATCGATGGGCTGATTTATGGACCCGGCCTCCAGATATTTGGACGGCAAGAAACCGTTGGTCATCGTTGCATGGGCTATACTCAATGTTTCTTTGGGGAGTGTATCCAATTCCATACTGGGCCCAAATAACCGGATATAAGTCTCAGCCATGTCCCCCTTAAGCGGTCGTGTAACAACGGAAAAAAAGCGTTTGTGTTCATATTCCGGACTGCCACTCTCAAGTATGTCATATGAGGTGACCGGTAAATATTTGAATTGTTCGAGTTTATTCTCACCGATTCCGGTTACCTGATTGATCGAATAGATCTCCCGGCTCTTTCTACGGTCTCCATCCGGCAGTACATAATACTCGGGCAGGCGATGCTCCACAATGACTTCTTCGGTAGGCCGATTGAATAGGTTCACGATCGGCGCGCAGTGCAGTAAAATATTCTGTTGAGTGGGCTTACATTCCGGCGACAGTTTTCGCTTAAAGGAAAACTTAATCTCAAAAGGAAAGTCCTCCCCTGAAGCCTGAAAGGCATCGAGGCCCTCCAAAGTAATGAAGAAAAAGCGCTCTGGAAAGGCAAAATATTCTTGTAGGATACGGTATCCTGAGAACACCTGTTTGGCATAGGGGATCAGGGCATAATCCTCGGCTTCATCGCTCAGGTCATCAGAAATCCCCGGAATCCCGATTCGGAATGAAGGGAGTTTTTGGAAATCCGCTGCATCTTCCGTTAGCTCACGTACGGATATCTCG
>JAUWSR010000272.1 GCA_030609975.1 Acidobacteriota bacterium
GACCAGCCCATAGGCTGATGGGAAAAAGGACCTGATCGTAGCTGCCATGCAACTCTGAATGATGATTAGCATCGCACAACAGAGAGACGGCCACCTGATTATGTCCTTCTGGCAGACCGTAGCGTTTCCAATAAAGGAGGCCCTCCGCCGAGAAGATATCGGATCCATCCACTCCGAGATTAGTGGGGGTGAGATAAGGTTGTATTCGTTTTCCTGTGACATCCAGAAAAGGCTGATAGAATCTGTAAAAGAAATTCTCCTCGGCGGCCAAGTGTTGGTAGATCAGCTCCAAATATGCATCCGCCGTGTTCCAATAGTTATTGGTGGCATCGCGTGTGCCGTGTGTCATGCTGTCTCCCAGCGCGATAAGGAGAATCCCCGGATTCGACCAGTCTTGGGATGCCGATGCCAAAACGTCATGTCTTTGCTGTGAGACAGCAGGTGAGTGAAAACACAAGGAGACGACGAGTATCAAACAGAAAAGTACTCCCGCGGATTGCTTGTATATCATAAAGTCTATGTTTCCATTTGCACCGGATTCGTTAAGGTTTCAATATAAGGGGGGGATACTCTGGTGTCAATTCCATCCCTGGCGATTATGGAGTTCAAATTTTATGCGGCTCTGGTTGACAAGCTCCGGTTTCCCGTATATTTTTATTTTGTGCAATTTCAATCGGGGGACGCCATGAAAATAAATTCAAGTCTACTTTTGGCTCTGGTTCTATGTCTATTCTTGACGGCTTCACCAGCAAGCCCGCAGGATGAGAATGCGAAGGTCTATGTGGTCCATGGCATTCCGGGTTTGGACTTTGGGCTTTCGCCAGAGCTCCCACTGGATATATCCGTCGATGGAGAGTGCATTTTTCAGGCAATAAAATTCGGAGACATCATGGGCCCCATCTCCAAACCGCCTGGTGTATATAGGATCTCTGTGGGCCTGGCCAATCCCGTCATCCCTTGCGGTATCCCTCTATACGAGGTTGATGTGCCGCTCATGGCAGGTGAAACCAGCTCTTTAGTTATCCACATGGACCCGGAAGGCGCTCCCACCGCTCACAAATTCTCCTGCGATTTCTCTCCACTGGTTTCCAAGAAGGTCCGGATAATACTGCTCCACACAGCAGCAGTTTCGGCGGTTGATGTGACCCTTACCCGAACATTTGGCAAAAAACCTTACGTAGTGATGGTGGAAGACTTCAACCACTGCGATAAAATGGCGGTTGAAGTTCGTTCCAAATCCTGGCGTATGGAATTCGCCCTGCCGGAGATGGGAGCTCCTCTGTACAGTAAGAAGTTCAAGTTTAAGGACTGGTCTGCCTATCTGCTGTTTGCTGTGGGAACTGTGGAATCAGGAACCCTTAAGGTCTTAATGAAGCGAGTTAAAGGACTAAAACCTCCGGCAATCTCAACTCGTGAATAATCCAGGGTCGTCCAGTTGTCTATATTATTCGCGCCTCTACAAAAAGCTTTTTAGTTTCACACCTACTTGCTTGCCGGCCATATCAAAATGTTTGTCTCTATGTACAAGAGTACATCCGACACTTTTTGCACTGGAGAGAATAAGCATATCCACCAAAGGGAGGTTGAGCCCTTTCCGACGAAAATTAAAAGCTGTCTTTTGAGCTGCCGTCCACTCATAGTCATCTAACGGTATTTCCGTGAGTGCATCAAGACGTTCTTTTAACCGAAAAAATTCTTTTGTGGACCGGGTACCGGCCAACAGTTCGACTTTGATGATCGGGTGAATGAGAATCAGATCTTCGCCCAGTAATTTCTCGATGTAAGCTTTTATCTTCGGATCAAATTTTTTCCTTAAGGCAAAGATCCAAACAGAAGTATCGATGAGATAGAGTTCATTCATCGTTTCTCATTTTCTCCAGGTCTTTTAATGAAATATCGAGGTCATAGGTACCCAGCTCTTCTTTAAGAAGAGAGCGATTGGTTGATCTGATCAGTTCTTTGAGGCCATACTCTATGGCCTGCTTCTTTGTTTTAGCTCCTGAGACTTTGATGGCCTGCTGGAGAAGTTTTTCGTCTAATTCTACAGTCGTTTTATGCATTTAGGGTCGCCTCTGATATACAAAAAAAATATACATATAAAATATATAGATAAAAAAGATGTATGTCAAGAGAAAAAGAGGACCGTCCCCATTAAAGAAAGTGGAGGCCGGCGGGTGGGGTGCCGGCCCCTTTGGAGTTGTGCGATTCGGATTATTATCCGGGTGTTTACTTTTTTAGCTGTTCGCGTTTGGCAAAAAGATCTTTCAGCATGGCTTTGATCTTGCTCTTCTTTTCAGGATTATCGGTTTTCTTATAGGCCTTCTCCAGGTCTTCGATCTTTGCTTCCAGCTCTTCGATCTTTTTAAGGCGGGCCTCTTTTTCAGTCAGCTTCTTTTCGGTCTTGCCATTATTTTCTGATGCTAGAGCCTTTTTCATCTTCGCGAGTTCTTTTTCCAGTTTGGCCTTATCTTTGCCGTTGTCGGCTTCCTGCAGCTGCATTTCCAGATCTTTCATCTTGAGCTGAGTGGCCTTCATCTTCAGTTCTTTCTCCTGGACTTGCATTTCGGCCAGCATCTGTTTGAGCTTTTTCTTGGTGTCGGGATCATCGGTCTGAGCCAACTTTTCCTTGATTATCTCCCGTTTCTTATCGATCTCTGCGGATTCGGCTTTCAGCTTCTTGATATACTCGGCTTTTTTCTTCTCGAAATTCTCCTTGCTGGTTTGATCCTGGGAAGCGAAAATATCAGCCGGATTGTCTGCGGCCTGGACCTTGGGTTGTGCCAAGATCAGGACCAACAGCACTGCCAATGGCAGGACCAACAGGACCTTGAGCTTGGCCCAGCCATTCGATTTGATTTTTGACATCATGGTTATTCTCCTTTTGATTTGTGACTGGCGGAAGTTGTTGGCTAGCTCAAACAGCTTGCCGCCAACCTGCTGCTCGATAATGAGCAGTTGATACCTGGGCGTGCTGCAGCCTTGCGCAATGACTCCATGGTCCGCCAGGTATTCATGGGTTTCTTTGAGTGAGGTTTTGTATGGCCATATAAAAGGATTGAACCATTGTACGATGGTTACGAATTCCATCAATAGAATATCGAGGGAATGGTATTGTTTTATGTGAACCTGCTCGTGCTCGAGGATCCGCTGAACCTCGGGTTGAACAGAGTGGTTTTTGCTAATGAATACATACTTGAAGAAGGAAAAGGCTTGGGTGTCATTTTCTACCAGAACCAATGAAAATCCGTTGTCCCGCTCGATCCGGTGAGTGCGGATGATAGATAGAAGCCGCCATAGTTGTAAGAGAAATCGGAAAAGAAGTACACCCACCCCAAAAAGATATACAAACAGGAGGATGTCCGTGATCTGTAGGGACCTTACTGGGATCGCTCCCTCAGGCAGCGCCCCATAATACGTAACCTCTGGGACCGTCCTAAAGGGTGAAGTGACGGGGATCAAAGGGATTGCGAACGACACCAGCACCGAAGCGATCAGGTAGAACCGGTTCAAGACAAAAAAAGTGTCGTTTTTGAGCAGCAACCAGTAGCCGGCATAGAAAAGCGCTAAACATCCGGCGGATTTCAGCAGATAGAGCAGCAAGCCTTCCATATTAATCTTTCTTCTGTTTCTGGATTTCCTCGCTTATGATCTTTTTTAGTTCCTCCAGTTCGCTGATGCTGAGTTTCTTATCTTCTGCGAAAAACGAGACCATATCTTGATAAGAATCACTGAAGTAATTTTTTACGAAATTGCGCATAAAAAGTTTGGTATATTTCTCTTTACTGATAAGCGGAAAGTACTCGTAGGTCTTTCCATAGGCCGTGTGAGAGACAAAGCCCTTGTTCTCCAGGATCCGTACGATCGTGGATACCGTGGTAGTTGCCGGCTTAGGATCCGGCAGGAGGGCGATGATGTCTTTCACAAAGCCTTTCCCCAATTCCCATAAAACATGCATGATTTGCTCTTCGGCTTTGGTCAATTCTTTCATCGTGATTATAATATACAACTAAGTCTTTAGTTTGTCAACTAATAAATTAGTTGACGGGAAATGAATATCTGCATTGTGCCAAATTTCCAGCGATTACATATCGCCCCTAAGTATTTCCTTTATACAAGGGTGGTGGGTGGGTCGGGCGGTTGGGGGAGGATTGGATGGCTTTGACAACATGGGGCCTCTGTGCCAAAATTAGTTGGGGAAAATGAAGAGAATCTCACGTCGCAATTTCTTGAATGACTCAGTCAGCTTGGCTGGCGCTGCCTGGTTTTTCCCAAAACGCCATTCATTGAATAGGGCTGCTCCCATGAAACCTGAAGATAAAAACCTTACCTATCCTTCCTATCTAAAACTTGACAAGGAAGGTGTGCTCAAAAAAAGAGTGAAGGAACTCAAAGAGATCTATGAGAACTGCACGCTCTGTCCCCGGGATTGCCGGGTGGACCGCACAAAAAAACAGTTGGGCAAGTGTCAAGCGACCTCGACCGTCAAGGTGTCCAGCGCCTTCCCCCACTTCGGAGAGGAACGGCCCCTGGTGGGTCAGAAAGGATCGGGAACGATCTTTTTGTCCCACTGTGGTATGCGCTGTGTTTTCTGCCAGAACTACACTCTGAGCATGGAGGGTGAGGGTCTTGAGGTTACAGAGGAGCGAGTGGCTGAATCCATGCTCAAGCTGCAAAAATTGGGCTGCCACAACATCAATTGGGTCACTCCTACGCACTATGTTCCCAGCCTGGTCAACGCGGTTAAGCTTGCCATTCCCATGGGGCTGAAGCTCCCTATCGTCTACAATACCAGTGGCTACGAGAAGCTGGAGATCCTGCAGCTCCTGGATGGGATCGTGGACATCTACATGCCGGATTTTAAGTATTGGGATGCGGCCCATGCCGGGAAATTTTCCAGTGAAGCCTACAGCTATCCGCACTATGCGCGCATCGCTCTCAAAGAGATGTATCGTCAGGTGGGCGACCTCAAGCGCGGCGGGCGAGGGATCGCAGAGAAAGGCCTGCTTGTCAGGCACCTGGTGATGCACAATCATATCGCAGGGACCAAGGAGGTGCTGAAGTTTATTGCCGAGGAGATCTCCAAATCAACCTAC
>JAUWSR010000237.1 GCA_030609975.1 Acidobacteriota bacterium
GATTGAGCGCTCGGTCAGTTTAAGATGAATGTCAACCGTAAATCGAAAGGCCTGCAGGATATCCCTACCCAAGTCAAAGATCAGGACCTCATCAACCGCCGGCGCCTCCAGATAGTGGATGCCGCAGTCAAACTCTTTATCGACAAAGGCTTCCATAAAACAACAACACGTGAGATCGCGCGGGAAGCCGGTATCTCTACCGGTTTGCTCTATGAGTATGTCAGCTCCAAGGAGGACGTACTCTATCTGGTTTGTGACGCCATCCATGCTGAGGTCGAACAGGCTGTGGCTGAAGCCGTAAGCCGGGTTTCGGGCGGTCGCAATGTGCTGGCTGCCATGATCCGGGAGTATTTTTTAGTCTGTGACCGCATGAGCGATCATATCCTGCTGGTCTACCAAGAAACAACGACACTGCCGCCCAACTGGCGCAAACATGTGCTCGAAAACGAGGTGCGATTCACGGGGATCTTTGTCAAGACCCTGGAGGAACTGGTCCGTTCCGGGGACCTTCCCCGCCGTCGCCGGAGATCGCTCGAGCTCATCGCTCACAACATCACGGTCCTGGGCCACATGTGGACCTTTCGCCGCTGGTATCTGGCCCGTCACTACACCATAGCGGATTACATCAAACTTCAGACGGATTTTATTCTGGGGAGATTGACAGGTAAGTCCTCCCCTCAGAATACTTCGAGGAGGAATCATGAGTCAGACAAATGAACCCTATAAATCCCAACACCATGTTCGGGCCGTAACCGCCACCTCACTTTTTGACGGCCATGATGCCGCCATCAATATTGTGCGACGTTTACTGCAAGGAACCAGTGTGGAAGTCATACATCTCGGACACAATCGCTCTGTGAACGAGATCGTGGCCGCTGCCATCGATGAAGACGTTCAGGGCATTGCGGTTTCCAGTTACCAGGGAGGACATCTCGAATATTTCAAATACATGGTGGATCTGCTCAAAGAGCGTGGCGCCTCCCATATCAAGGTATTCGGGGGAGGTGGAGGTGTTATCATTCCTGAGGAGATCAAGGAGCTGGAAGTTTACGGTGTCACCAAGATCTATTCTCCTGAGGATGGAACCAAATGGGGACTACAGGGGATCATCAACCATATGGTCGAGCTTTTGGACTTTTCCACGTTGGCAGAGTCTGACCTGTCTCTCGACCGTTTGAATCCCGAAAATAAGGTGCTGGTGGGACGTTTGATCACGGCCGTGGAGCTGGCCAAGGCTGGAGAGGATGGTGATTTGACGGCGCTAGCCACTCAACTCGATAAGAAAGAGCCTTCGCATAAAATACCGGTTGTAGGGATCACGGGAACGGGAGGAGCAGGAAAATCTTCGCTTACGGATGAGCTGATCCTGCGCCTGCTGCGGGATTTTCCTGATATCCATCTGGCAGTTGTCAGTTGTGATCCTTCCCGCAGGAAGACCGGTGGGGCTCTCCTGGGAGACCGCATCCGTATGAATGCGATCAGCAGCCCCCGCGTCTACATGCGTTCTTTGGCCACACGTCGCTCCCAAACGGAGATTCCGGATGCCCTGCCGGAAGTTATTAAGGTATTGAAGGCGGCTGCCTTTGACCTCATCCTGGTCGAGACCGCCGGCATCGGCCAAGGAGATTCCAGTATTATCGACCTTGTGGACCTCTCTGTTTATGTTATGACCAGTGAGTTTGGTGCGCCTTCGCAGCTGGAAAAGATCGATATGCTGGATTTTGCCGATATGGTCGTGGTCAATAAATACGAAAAACGTGGTGGCGAGGATGCGGTGCGGGATGTACGCAAACAGGTGCAGCGCAACCGCCAGGCTTTTGAGACCGATCTCATCGAGATGCCTGTATACGGCACCATCGCTTCCAAATTCAATGACGATGGCGTCACGGCTTTTTATCAGGCCCTGCTCAAATCTATTGGTAAAAAGACTGGAGCGGAATTCAATTCCTCTCTGCCTGAATTCAGCAATAAAACTTCGACCTCCAAGGCCATCATCATTCCGCCGGAGCGCACCCGCTATTTGGCAGAGATATCCGATGCCGTTCGTGACTATCATGCGCAAACCGAGGAACAGGCCGCAGCCATCCGCAAAGCCTGGCATTTTGAGGAGGCGCTGCGAGGATTGGAGGAGGAAAGCTCCAGCGACGGTCTTTCCGAGTTATTGTCTCAGTTGAAACAGGAGGTTACCAGGGCGGATGCGTTTGTCACCGAACAAAGCCGGCAGGTCCTCAAAGAATGGGAAGAGGTTAAGGAGAAATATTCTCAAGATGAGCTCTGTTATGAGGTGCGCAGCTGTGATTTTACTCGCCCTCTCACCACCGAATCGCTCTCGCATCAGAGGGTTCCCAAGATTTCCCTGCCCCGCTTCCAAGATCCCGGTGAGCTTTACCGTTGGATGCGCGAAGAAAATGTCCCGGGGAATTTTCCCTTTACAGCCGGCGTTTTTCCTCTAAAACGAGTGGGAGAGGACCCTACCCGGATGTTTGCAGGTGAGGGGGACCCGGCACGTACAAACCGCCGGTTTAAACTCTTGTCGGCGAACTACGACGCCAAGCGGCTCTCCACAGCCTTCGATTCGGTCACACTTTACGGTTATGATCCGGAGGAACGGCCGGATATCTACGGAAAGGTCGGCACTTCGGGTGTCAGCATCTGCAGCCTGGATGATGTCAAGGTGCTTTATGACGGATTTGACCTGAGCGCTCCCAACACCTCGGTATCCATGACCATCAACGGGCCGGCTCCCATGATCCTGGCCATGTTCTTGAATACCGCTATTGACCAACAGGTGGACAAGTTCAAAGCCGCCCAAGGCAAAGAACCGTCCCCTGAACAATTCCAGAACATCAAAGCAGATGTTTTTTCCAAAGTCAGAGGCACGGTGCAGGCGGACATCCTTAAGGAAGATCAGGGCCAGAATACCTGTATCTTTTCCACCGACTTCGCCCTGCGCATGATGGGGGATATCCAAGAGTATTTCACTCAGAACAGCGTGCGGAATTTTTACTCTGTCTCCATCTCCGGCTATCATATCGCGGAAGCGGGCGCCAATCCCATCACTCAGTTGGCCTTGACACTCTCCAACGGCTTTACCTATGTCGAATATTATCTGTCCCGGGGAATGCCCTTGGACAGTTTCGGGCCCAACCTGTCATTTTTCTTTTCCAACGGTATGGACCCGGAATACACGGTGATCGGCCGGGTAGCGCGCCGGATCTGGTCCATCGCCATGCGCGATCTGTACAAGGCCTCATCTCGCTCCCAGATGCTGAAATATCATATCCAGACCTCGGGACGCTCCCTTCACAGCCAAGATATCCAGTTCAACGACATCCGCACCACGCTGCAGGCCTTGTGCGCCGTTTATGACAACTGTAACAGCCTGCACACCAACGCTTATGACGAAGCCATTACCACACCCAGCGATGAATCGGTGCGGAGAGCTCTGGCCATACAGCTCATCATCAACCGGGAGTGGGGACTGGCTAAAAACGAGAACATGAATCAAGGAAGTTTTATCGTAGAGGAACTGACTCAGCTGGTGGAAGAGGCCGTGCTTTTGGAATTCGACCGCATTTCGGAGAGGGGAGGGGTTCTGGGCGCCATGGAGACCGGCTACCAGCGCAGCTTGATCCAGGAGGAGTCCATGCACTACGAGATGCTCAAGCACACGGGTGAGCTCCCCATTATCGGTGTTAACACCTTCCGTGATCCCGAAGCGGAGGAGATAGATCACGCAGAAACCCAAACCTGTATTCCCCTGCAGAGGGCGACCGAGGAGGAAAAACGGTCTCAGCTCCGGCGCCTGGCGGAATTTCAAAAGCGGGGTGAAAAGGAAGCCCCGGATTCTCTGGAACGCCTGCAGCAGGTAGCTCTTTCAGGAGGGAATATTTTCGCCGAGTTGATGGAGACCGTCCGCGTGTGTTCCCTGGGTCAGATCACCAAAGCCCTCTACGCCGTCGGGGGCCAGTACCGCCGGAACATGTAGGGGGCAGGTATGAGTGAGGAGGGATCATGCTGCATCCAAAACTCCTGCTGAAAAGCGCGACTCTGATGAGTGTCGCCTTGCTTTTCTGTTTCAGTGGATGTGAACGGCGCCAAGATCCCGGAACTCCCAATGTCCTGCTCATCACCCTGGATACGGTGCGGGCTGATTATCTGGGATGTTATGGAAATCCTGAGGTTTTAACCCCCAATATAGACCGCCTGGCTGCGGAGGGAGCCAATTTTTTGAACAATGTGGCTCCTTCCCAGTGCACCAATCCTGCCCACGCCTCGATTTTTACCGGGCTTTATCTGGCCTTTCATGGGGTTTATGACAATCAAACCCCGTTAGCCGAGGAAGCCGTAACCTTAGCTGAGATCCTGAGACAGAGGGGCTATAGGACACTGGCAGGTGTCAGCGCACGTCATCTCAATACGGAAAACGCCAATTTCACGCAAGGTTTTGACGAGTTCCTTGAATGTGAACCGGTAGAAATGACTGCGGGAGAACGCAACCGGGATTTTTTAAAGAAGCTCCGCAAAGTGTCCGGCCGTTCCTTTTTTGCCTGGGTCCACTACTATGATCCTCACGGGGATTACGCTCCTCCCGCCCCTTACGATACGTTGTATCCTGTGGGTGAAAACTACAAGCCCATCCCCGGCAAAGAGGTCATGGATCTGAGTGAAGACAAAAAAAACGGACTTGTGGATCCCGATGAGATCATCCCTTTATATAAAGGAGAGATCTCCTACCTTGACCATCAGATCGGCGCTCTCCTGAAACTACTTGTTGACCTGAAGATCGAGGAGCAGACGCTGGTCATCCTGGTGGCCGATCACGGTGAGAGCATGACGGAAAAGGAAATATATTTCTGCCATGCCGGCTTGTACAACCAAGTCACCCATGTGCCGCTTATTATGCGCTTCCCGGGGAAAATCTCTCCTGGTTCGGAGTTTGCAGGGTTGACCAGTTCAGTGGATATCCTTCCCACAGCTCTCGAGTTTCTTGGATATAAAATGTCTCATTCAAGAATAGATGGCCGCAGCTTGGTGCCGGCCCTGACCGATCCGGATTACCAGCCGCATGAGTTCGTAATCGTGGAGGCCGTTGATGGGATCATCGGAGGTCTCTATCAAGCGGGCTATAAATACATCAAGCCTTATGGTGACGAGTGGTCGGTGACAGAGGATCATCTCTTCCGTCCTTTCTTAGATTATGCCGAAGCGGAAGACCTCAAATATGCTGAAGAAGAACGCACACGACGGATGGAATCCTTCCTGGATTCCTGGTTGGAAGAAGCCAAGAAGAAATCGCTTCCCAGTATCCGCCGCGAAAACCTTGACAAGAAAACGGAAGAGGCCCTCAAATCTCTTGGGTATATCAAATGAAAAATAGGACCGTCCCCATTTTGTTGGTATTCAACACAATTCTGGTGGTTGTCTCCTGGCTTATGTCTGTTTTCGCCTATCCGCGTTTACCAGCTGATATCCCGGTTTGGATCGATATTCTGGGAAGACCTTTTGTCGTGCTTCCCAAAAGTCCGCTGTTCTTTTTTTCTCCCATGATGCAGACCTTTTTATTCTTAGGCCTCTATCTTCTTGCCCGTTTGCTTTCCCACCTGGTAGAAAATCCTCAGAAGCAAAACATCATGAAGGAATCTGTTCTACTGGCCTTGATCTTCTTTCAGCTGATCTTCATTCAAATTCAACGCAGCTTGATTTTCCTGGCTCATGGGATCGAGGGTGGCTTTAACCCCTTCTATTTCTATGCTCTCTTCGTGATCATCCTGGTGCTTATTCCCTATTTTCGTATCCGTTTTAAGCTTATCAACAGACTTTGAGAATCGAGCCGAGAATAGGGCTAGGTCAATAGATCACTTAAAGTGACGAACTGAAATCCTTCATCCCTTAAGTGAGGGATGATCTTTTCCACTGCACCCAGAGTTTGAGAGCGATCTACGCGTCGCGTGTTTCCGCCGTCATGCAGGATGATGATGGATCCATTTACAGTGCGACCGAGGACGCGTTCCACGATCCTGGCCGTTCCCGGGCGGTGAGGGTCGCGCGGGTAGACATCACCTATCACCACGCGATAA
>JAUWSR010000085.1 GCA_030609975.1 Acidobacteriota bacterium
GAAAGAATAAGGGCACGACAGGCATGAAAATTATAGCCAAAACAGATCACTCGGATATCGCGACCGTCTTTATTGCTGAGTTGCATCCGGGGAAATACATCGAATTCGTAGAATCATGCCAGCCACCTCTTCTCCGTGAAGAGAAATGGGTACTTATCGTATCCTCACTTCTCGGATGCCCCGTCGGATGCAGGTTCTGTGATGCAGGAATGTTTTACCAGGGGAAACTCGATCAAGAGGCAATTTTGCAGCAGATCGATTATCTGGTGGATATGAAGTATCCGGACAGAAAAATCCCTGTTTCCAAACTCAAGATTCAGTTCGCACGGATGGGAGAGCCGGCCTTCAATCCAGCTGTGCTGGACGTGTTAGAGATCCTCCCTGAACGCTATCAAGCTCCAGGCCTGCTTCCCACGCTATCCACTATAGCGCCCCTTGGCAGTGAAAGTTTTTTTCAGAGGCTTAAGACAATTAAAAACGATCTCTACGCCGGGAGATTTCAACTGCAATTCTCTATCCATTCAACCGATGAGGTGCAAAGAGACTGGTTGATCCCGGCCCGCAAATGGACATTGGAGCGGATCGCAGCCTATGGTGAAGAATTTTTCAAATCCGGCGACCGGAAGATCACTCTCAATTTTGCCCAATCCGACAAACTTTCTGTGGATTCCGATGTGATGCTTAAGTACTTCTCACCAGAAGTATTTTTCATTAAGATCACACCCATTAATCCCACCGGGACGGCCACACAGAACGGAATTCAAAGTCATGTCAATATTCTCGAATCAGACCCTCCCCTTCTTAGACAATTTCAAGAGGCAGGCTACGACACCTTATACAGTATCGGAGAGCTGGAGGAGAACAAGATAGGCAGCAACTGCGGACAGCACATCATGTTTTACAAAAAAAGCGCTCAACCGGTCGAAGGCAGCTATACCTATCAACTCCGCTGCCTTAAATGAGAGCAGGTCAATGTAGATCTTTATAGATACGAATGCGGTTGCTATGTTACTTAAAATTCGAACTCCACTCCCAGGATGGGCAGAAAGCCCCATTGGTATTCATAGTCGGGCTTGTTCTCAAGGGTGTTCCAGTAGACAAAGGCGATATTTTCGCGATTATAAACATTCCACATGGAGAAGAAGATGGTGAGATTGGACCCACCAAAATGAAAGCGCTTGTCTGCCCGTAGATTCAAGGAATGATAGGCAGGAAGCCTCTCGGCATTGATCATGTTCTCATCGAAAATCCCGCTGTTGACTTCGCTAGAGGCTTCGAGATTAAAAGGTGTGTAGGGCACGCCTCCGGCATAGTTCCACTTTAGGCTGAATTCCCAACTGGAACTGGGTTTGTATCCCCCTTCCACTGCAACGATAAACCGGTTGTCGTAGACACGATTCCGCCAAACTCCGGACAAATCTTGATATCGGGTCCGGAAGTAGGAAGCGCTGATCAACCCATACAGCTTCCTCGCCAGTCGCTTTTGGACCATGAATTCGATGCCATAAGACCGGGCCTTGCCCCGATCTTCCAAGTCTTCGTGATAGGCATAGTAACTGTTATAGTACAGCTCATCCAGAATGCACAGCCATGGCTGGACCGGGTCCAAAGGCATGCGTTCATACTCTTTGTCATAGATCTCCACGGTCAAACGGGTGCTTTCGCTGAGCAGATGAGAGATACCCAGGACATAATGAATGGCACGGGGGTCTTTCAAGTCTTGAAACTTTTCATTCTGAAAAAGCAGAAGCGAAGGCAGGTTCTGATAAAAGACTCCGGCAGCCGCATTGAGAGATGTTCTGTTGCTTAGACGATAAGAAAGCGACAGTCGAGGCGAAAGATTGAGATTCTGATTAAAAGACAGATAATCCAGACGCGCGCCCAGATTGAGGGTGAGCTTTTTAAAGGGATCGAAGCCATAATTGAGGAAGATGCCGTATTGTTCAGCTGTTTCCCGTCTGTCGATGGCAACCTCGGGCACGGGATTGCCCAACACATCGATGTAAGCCCCTAAAAAATAATCCGTATGCGTGCCTAATCTCGAAACCTCCACTCCAAAATTGAGCCGATGGCGGTCATTGATCTTGTAATAATTGACATTTCGCAATCTGTAGGCCTCATCCCAGGAATTGTTGCTTACCAGCGGATCTTGAGAGGCGGTGTCGAAATATTCGATGTCATATTTGATATAGGAGCGCGAAAAAGAGGTCTGGGAGTAACCCCGTGTCCCCCAGGTGTAGAACCAATTGGCGCCCACCACATTGTTGCTGGCGTTGTGGAAGCCGTAGGTGGAGTCACCCAAGTCCAATGAGTTCTCACGGCCCCACCCGCTTTTGTCATCACCCCATACGCCCAGGAGAGAGAGTTTACTCCGCGAGGAAAGGTCAAAACTCAGCTTGCCTTGAAGGTCACCCCAGTTGGGGGCGACACCCACGTCAAAGAAACTGGAGAGAAGGTCCAGATAGCTGCGCCGGGCGGAAACCATCCAGGAAGCATTGCCATTAAGGATAGGACCTTCCGCCAGGGCGCCAAAACCGACCATGTTAAAGTCGAGTTGAAGATCCAGCTCATCCCGGTTTCCATCCCGGAAGTTGACATCCATGACCGAAGACAGACGATTGCCGTAAACCGGAGAGAATCCACCTGAATAGAACCGGACATCTTTGATGAAATCAACATTGAGAAGCGCCAAAGCTCCTCCTGTCGACCCCTGAACAGGATAATGGTTGATATTGGGGATGCCGATATTGTCGACATAAAAAGCGTTCTCAACCGGGCTCCCCCCACGGACGATCAGACCATTGACCTGATCGTTTACTCGAGCGATGCTGGGGAGGCCGCTCACAATACGGCTGACATCACCGCCAGAACCGGCGGCACGCCGTATCTCCTCATTGGAAAAACTGGTGAGGCTTTGAGTCTGCTGGTAACTGCCCCCATAATAGTCTGCGGTGACTTCCACCTCTTCATGTTCCTGCAGATCGATATCCAATTTGAGCTCGACCTCCACATATGTGATCCGTTGTGACTTCACGATCACATCCGGCTTTGCTATGGGGGCATAAAATTGTCCGGATATCTCCAGCACGTAGCTGCCCACCGGCACATCGAGGATCTCGAATTCACCCTCTTCACCCGACATGACCTCTAGGGCCGTTCCTCTGATCTTTATGGTTGCATAGGGAATGGGAGACTTCAGTTCTTCGTCGATGGTTTTTCCTTTGATCGTACCCGTTTTTACTTGCATCTCTCGAGGTAAAACCTCTATACCCGATACTGAATTTAAATTGAATATAATGATCAAGACCAATACGATTCCGGCCTTGTTTCTAAGCTTCATTTTTTTCTCCTTGAATTTCATCTGTTTTTTGGCATTATAACAGTTGCTTAAAACGTTTGCTTCAAACATGCGTTTAATATAGGAGAAAAAAATGCTTCTGTCAAGTCCATTTGCTAATATATTTTTGCTGTCCTATACTAAAACAACTGTTTTAAACAAATAGCCTGGATAGATGAGTATAAAAGATTTTCCTCCCCGCGATAGGATCATCGCCACTACCATCAACATCATCGGGCATGAGGGCATGCAAGCTCTGACCACCCGAAAGATCGCACAAGAGGCAGGCGTGAATATCGCAGCTATCAACTATTATTTTGGATCCAAAGACAAACTCGTAGAACTGGCTTTAGAAAAAACTTTGGATGAGATGGCGGGTTTGCCGGGAGATCTGCTGGAACTCCAGAAACTGGATGAACGAGCCCGCTTAAGAGCCTTCCTGTCAGGCTTGATGGGGGCGGCGATCAAGTATCCGGGTTTGGTGAAGGCCCATCTTTTCCCCACCTTCATGCACAACGACTATGATACCCCCTTTGTCCGGCGGTTCGCTGCCTTTCTCGCGGACATCCACGACAAGACCTCCGATCTAAAAGCAGAGGGGCGCGAAAAGATTACTAAGAGCGGTATTGTTCAAATAGTGTCGGCCATTCTCATGCCGGCCCTTTTCCCCAAAATATTTCAGGAGTTTTCCCAGATCGATTTTGCGAATATTGAAGCTCGGAAGGCCTATATCGACAGCCTAATACGTCATTATCTTGATTAACCAAGACTATTCAGGTCAAATACTTCCATCCTGAAGATAAGGCTTGCCCTCAAAAAAAGAGGACCGTCCCCTAATAAAAACGGAACGACGAGATGCTGGGACCGATCAGGATGGCGTTCAGGAAGAGCTTGTTCAGGCCATCGTAGGAAGCCCGGAAGTTGGGATCTTCGGTAAACAGGACAAGCTTTCCCCGGCCGAATCCCTCGGTCAGAAGCCAGGCCTTTTCCGCCAGGTGCTTCTCCGTCAGAGGCCAGATATAACCCGAAAGTTTCAATTCTGAGGCCGGGGCAAAAATACCCACATTGCCGGAGGGATTGTTTTCATAGGGGAGATAGATCTGACTGCTTCTCACCTGCACGGCCGCTTCGGAAGGCACACCATAGCTCAACCAGCTCAGGGGATTGAGTTTCACTTTCACAATAGCTCCCGGTGTACGGTCGAGCCGGATCTTTTTGTCCTTATCCTGCGGATCCGGGACCGTCCCCAAGACTTTGGACTGTGAGATCTTGGCCACGCGCAACCAATTGCTGGCTGCAGCCACGGCCACCACCGTTCCCCCTGCGCGGATCCAGGCTTTAAACTCATCCTGCTGGGCCTTGGAGAGCGCACTGCCGTAATTTCCACTGGGCATAACCACGACGTTAAATTCCTTGAGATTGAGATTGCGAGCGCTCACACGAATAAAGGGCAAGCCGTACTCCCTTTCAAATAGATAATGCAAGGCTCCGTAGGAACCGGACGAAACCGGCTCTTCGGTCAGAAGGGCTACCCGAGGCTTTTGCAGCGTAACAATGTTATTCGATCCCAGATCGATCCCCTCGTCCACCAATCCATGATGGAGGGCGGTTACATCGACACCAAATTCCTGAGAGAGCTCAGCAATACGAGCATGTAAATCCATTGGATTCCGGTTGACACGGATCACCAGTGTTCCTAAAGGCCAGGTTTTGCCCTCCAGGGTGAACGCCTTGCGGGCCATGCGCACGCGGTAATCCTCTGCCAGGAGCCGGATCAACAGCTTTGACGAGGCCATGCCCTCAAAGGGAATAAGATAGACCTGTTGGGCCGTGCCACCGTTGACCGAACCTGTGAAGCTTGGGGCCTCGGTAACGGGCTCAGTGGAAACCTGGGAACTCACGCCTGTCCAATAGGCATCGATGCCGTAGGTCAAAGGAAGCGACCACGCCGTTACATCATAGAACTGGCTGCGCTCACCTTTTTCCTTGCGCTCCTTCTCCTCTGCGATAAAATCCTCTCCCAGGGGAGAATCCGGAGCCAACAAGGCTTTGATCAGAATCTTCTGGGGCTGGTTGAGGCTGATGATATAGCTTCCGGGCGGGAAGGTCTGTGATCCTGTCTTTTTAGAAAAGTAGCCGGTGGATTTCGGGTTGCTGAAGGAGGAGGTGGCCCGTTTGATCTCCACTTTTTCCTGGAGGAGATTCCGGATGAGCTTGGCGCAGATCTGAGGATCATTCTTAGGCGTAAGGATGATCTCTTTCATGGGGTCGGTCTTAGCCTCATTGAGGGCAATCTTGAAAAACTCGTGAAAATCCCTGATTTTTTCTTCCCGGCGCTCGGCTACCACACCCAGGGTAGCCAGGGAGGTGCTGAAGTGATGCCAGGAAGCCTCCCGCAGAGTTAAGACCGATCCGTCATCCCGGGTGATGCTCACCCCACGGGCAGAAGCCTGCTCATAGGTCATTCCCACAGATCCGTTTATTGAGGGGTAAGACGTTCCGTACCCCGGATAGAAGGAGTCGAAGCTCTCCCGGGTATAGTATCCCCAACCAAATATATCGAAGGCTTTAGCGTTGGCTTTGGCGATGATCTTCCACCATTTCATGAGTACCGGCTTGGCATATTCATTGTAGGGAGACATAGGGTGAGAGAAAAAATAGGTCGAATTCGAGCCCATCTCGTGCAGGTCGGCAAAGACATGGGGCATCCACTCATGGTAGACCTGAGCCTTGTGCTGGGATTCGATCTGGGTTTTCAGGAAAAAATCCCGATTGAGGTCAAAAAGATAATGGTTGGTCCGGCCGCCAGGCCATGTCCGACCATGTTCGACATCCTGCGGTTCGGGATGGGATTCGAGGGTTACCACGGAGCGTACACCGTGCACAAAGCGCTCATGTCCATCGGGATTTTGACAGGGATCGATAACACAGACAACATTATTCAAGATATTCCGGGTGACGGCGTCGGAACCGGCCGAGAGTTGATAGATGGTCCGGATGGCCGCCTCCATCCCCGAGGCCTCGTTCCCATGGATGTTGTAACCCAACCAGACAATGGAGGGCATCCAGGCAACAATCTCCTCCAGTTCCCCTGATGAGAGAGAGCGGGGGTCGGTCAGCCTGAGGTTTGCGGCTTTTATTTCATCCAGACGATTCAAGTTCTCCGGAGTACCGATCACAACCGTGTAGAGTTTTCGGCCTTGAAAGGTCTTGCCGTAACTTGTGACTATCACCCGGTCAGAAGCCTTCTCTACAGCCCGCAGGTAGTCCTCCATCTCCCAATAGAAGGTGTGGAGGTCACCAAAGCGATGGCCGAAAATCTCGAAAGGAGTGGGGATGGAATCGTCATAGGTTCCACCCGGGAACAGGTCTTCGTCTTGAGCATGCGTGAATGGAACCCAGATCAGGCATATAAAGAGGATAACACCCAGAATCGATCGTTTAAATCTCATAATCTCTCCTAAAGAAGGCGCATTCGGAGAATGGGCCCTACCTCGATTTTTATCGGCCCTTGTTTTTACAAAGGATGACTATTATCTATAAATATAGATAATATTTCAATTTTCCTTTGCGTTTAGTAAAAAATCCAAATATCGCGATGATTTTGTTGATCATTAACTCACCCCGCTCTTTATAATTCAGGGAGAATTGGGATACAATACAGCCTTGGAAGGAGGTTCCATGCCAAAACAAAGACACCGCCTTACTTGGGGATTTCAGATCGTTGGCTTGGTTTTTTTGCTATTCCAATGTGATAAAGCGAACTATCCGGAAGGGTTTTATGCGGAACTGGTCACGAACAAGGGGACCATAGTGCTCCAGTTGGATCACGAGAAGACCCCCCTGACTGTGGCCAACTTTGTGGGATTGGCCGAGGGAACGATCGCGAATCAAGCCTATCCTGAGGGAACCCCCTACTTCGATGGCAGTGTCTTCCATCGTGTCGTGCCTGGCCATGTCATACAGGCGGGAGCGCCGGCCAAGGAGAGCATAAACAGCCCGGGCTACACCATTCCCAACGAGATTCATTCCGAACTTAGTCACGGACAAGCAGGAGTCTTGGGCATGGCCAATGGAGGGCCGCATACCAATGGCAGCCAGTTCTACATCACGCTGGGAGACCGTTCCTATTTGGACGGGGATTACACCGTCTTCGGCCGAGTGTGGGAGGGAATGGAGGTTGTGAATACAATCGTCCAAGACGATATCATCCAGAAAATCCGCATCATCCGAGTTGGAAAAAGCGCTCGGGCGTTCCGGACAGACAACGAATCCTTTCAAACGCTTGTCATAAAAACTCAAGAAAACGTAAAGGCTGAGGCGGAAGAGAAAGCCCGTATGGAAGCCTCATACATCCGGATACATTGGCCGGAAGCGGCCACGACCCCAGACGACTGGAAACAGGTTATCGTCCAGGCCGGACAGGGCCGCCCGGCAGCACAAGGAGTTGTATTACAGGTCCTCTATACCGGTCATAAGCTTAACGGTGACAAATTCTACAGTTCTGCCGATACGGGAAAACCAGGGAGACAACCACCTGCACATCCTTTCCCCTACACAATAGGAGAGAGCCGGATCAATCCCGGGATCGCCCAGGCTCTGAGAGAAATGAAAAAGGGAGAAAAACGCGTCCTCATCCTTCCGGCCGAACACGCCTACGGGACCAGTGGATTCTATGCAAAAGACATCCCAGGCCAGGAGCGTTTTGTTATTTCGCCGAACACGACCCTGATCTACGAGATCGAGCTGCTTGAAATTCAAGAAAAGTAAACCATAGATATTTTTACTCTTGAATTTACATTTTAGGAATTATAGTTTATACCTACAATTAACTTGGATTATTCATTAGCCTGGATAATTCACGAGTTGAGGGTACAGAATGGAAGACAAAAAAGAAATAGAATTGATCGACTATCTAGACGTCATCTGGCGAAAAAAACTGCTGATCGTCATTCCCACTTTTCTCCTCATGTTGATGGCGGGTTACTGTTCATTCCGGGCACCGCGAGCCGTTGCCGTTGATGCCATCATCGCACCCGGCAGTATGTTGCTGCAAACACCGGGGGGTCGTCTGGAAAAGATACAGATAGTGGATCCCCTACAGCTGGCTATTCAGATCAGTCAGGGAGCATACAATGCCGACATCGCAGCCGCCTTAAATCTGGATCCCTATGAGGTCTCGATAATTACTGCCGAGAACCTACGTGACCCTCAGAGCCCTCAATACCAACGCGGAACGGACTTGGTCCTGGTGTCCACCGTCAATATGGAAATGGATAAGGCACAACAGATCCTGGAGATGCTCTATGAACTTGTTAAAAAAGACTTGGATGAAAAGATTGAGGTTGAAGCTCAAAACGTCGATTCCCGCATCGAGGGATTGACCAGCAAGATCAAAGAAAAGGACGTTGAGATCCTCGAAAACGAAAATCAGATGGCATTGACTGGTCTGGAGATCACAGACAAAAATCAGGAAATCAAGGTCCAGTAAAACGAAATCTTTAAAAAACAGAATGACATACAGACTAAAAAACTCGAGATCGAATCGGTCGAGATCGAAAAAGGCCGCATTGGAAACGAGATCGAAAATTTTCAAAACAAGATCACAATCGTGGACAAGCGCACGGAAAGCCTGCAGTTAGAGATGCAGGAGATCAACACCCGGATAAAAGAATTAGAGGAACAGCAGAAGCAGGCCCTGGCTTCAAAAAAGACCGAGGGACAGGCTATCAGCTTACTGCTCTATTCCAATGAAATTCAAAGCTCTTTACAGTACTTTAATGACTTAGCTGAAAAACATTATGAAACCAAAGTCGATCGGGAAAACCTGATTCTGGAGATCAAGAAAAAGGAAGAATTGCTTAAGCAGCGGGAAAACAAGATCCGCCAGATCGATACCCAAATTGTCACGATCCAGGCGAATATCGAAAACAATAAAACTCAAATAGCCCTGATCAAAAACCAGGCTGAAAAAGTAAAGAAGCGGATCATATCGATCAAGAATGCGAATGAGAAGGTCCGCACCGAGATCCTAGCACTGGAAAGCGATATCAAGCTTCTTGATAGCCAAAAGGCCCGCATCACCTACACAGAACTTGTTAAAGCCCCAGGCCCTTCCATGAGAGCTGTGGGGAGAAATCCGCTCTACATGGTGGTCATCGTAGGTTTTATCTTCGGTATGATGTTCACCATCCTGGCCTTTTTTATCGATTACATCCAGCGCCATAAAAAAACGTAGATCGGCTTTTTATCGTCATTGATGCTGTGTTAAAAAATCAGATGCTTAAATCTATAGAATTAGAAGTGTTATTTTGAGGACCTAAAACAATCGGATATTTGTCGGTTTAACTAGCGGCTAATCCACTGCACTGAACCAAGCACGATGTGCCAATATTATAGCAGTGGAGACCGAAATCGTTCCACGCTCCCGCATGAGTTGCTTGGTTCCAAGCGGTCTTACACGTAGACAAAACCGCTTCTTCAGGTAATGAATTCGTCAAAACAACCAATTCTGGTTTATTCCAAGTTTTCTTCATCGTTACTCACCCTCAATTAAGATGAACTTATTTAATCATCAGTTTCTCAGTGCTGTCAACATCTTTTTATACTATGTATAAAGAATACAAATGCAAACATCGTCTCTCACTTCTCTCAGTCGGGGAAGGATAGATCGAATTTAGCTTACAGCTGTGCCACTGCAAGCAACACAAGTTACGTTATTTGAGCTAGCGCAATTTGTGCCTGTATTCCCAATCTGGGAAAAATTCGCCTGGCTTGCATGTTTACAGACAACAAGAACTGCTTCCGCATCCGTCCTGGAAAGTACAGTCATTTGTGGCGTTTTCCATTTATCTCTTTTCATTCCTACCCTCCGTATTATAAAGTCTCAGCCCAATATTGTATATTTACAATTTAAATGTCAAGAAAAGAACTGGAAAATTCATGAGTTTTTTGAGTCTTTTTCTTTGTCCAAAGAAGTAACCATGACTACTCGTCTCCGCCCATAAGTCTGTTTTTCCCTCTTCAACATTTCTTCCATTGTCGATACGGTCCGCTGCTTAAAACCAAGTTTATGATACAGCCTCACAGCCGGTCGATTATCTTCGAACACCAAAAGATATAACTCTGGAGCACCTCGTTCCCGGGCAACCTGAACGACTCTGCGACTCAGAAGCTCTCCAATCCCCAGCCTCCTATACTTTAGCCTTACCCCCAGGCTGAATAACCACAGGCCTTCGGGCATACTCGATCCTTCTTTTAAAAATACCAATTGAACATGACCGACAACCTTGTTTCTAATTTTCGCCACATAATTTGTACAGTTTGCTCCCGGAGGTGGCGGAGGATCAGCGGTGCTTGGATTAAGGATCTTTTGGACCTCATCCCAATCTGACGTTTTAGCTTCAACAACCTTGGTTTTTGGATTCAGCGCTTTTCTTATGAATTTGTAAAGATGATGGCTTTGAATACGAATGACAATCTGCGCCAGTTTAATCTTTAGGCTATGCGAGGGATTTCTCATCCTAAATACGGCTATTCTCCCTGAAGCGCTTTAGCTCGGGCATGGGCAACGCGGCAGAAGTAATCTACAACGGAATCCATCTCACCTGTTTCCAGATGGGAATGCGCGGGACACCACAGGCAAAGGTTGATGATCTGGCAGCGCCGGCACTTGTCCAAAAATTCCTGCCGGTCCGATCGTTTATCTCGTACCTGGGGAATAAACGTACGCCAAGCCTCTTTGAGATTTCCCTTGCGCAGATCATAAACACAATCCGGATGCCAAAGGGAAGAACAGAGCCGGAACTTTCCGTCATAACTCACACAAAAACTGCCATTGCCGGCACCACAATGAAAGAGATGGTTGCAGCCGTAATGGGAAAACTCCGGCACGATGAGCTTGTCACACCCCTTCTCCATGGATTCAAAGCGTTCCGGATCAGCCCGTTCGATAGCGACGATCTCATCCGGTGACAGCCTCTCAGCTTTTATCTCTTCGTTCCTCTTGGTATCCCCGTCAAAACGAAGATGCAACAGAGGATCGAAGCGGAAGTAGTCTTTGGTGATCTTGCGACAGTACTCCGATATCTGTGGAAGCTCGTGCACATTGGAGCGCAGCGCCATGGCCTTGAAACGAACCTTAAGGCCACTTTGCAACAACAGGTCCAAACCTCTCTCAAATGCAGCAAAGGATCCGGGTTTCTGTGTGATCTTTTCGTAAGTCTCCTGAGTGACTCCATAGACCGAGACTTCAATATCCCGGGGCGGATATTTCTTAAATAATTCGATATGCTCCTGATTAAGAAGCGTGGCATTCGTGAAGACCGATACCAGAATCCCCTTTCTCTTCAGGCACATATAAATATCACTAAAATCCTTCCTGAGAAGCGGCTCTCCTCCTGTTATCAGGCACCAGAACGCACCCATCTCTACGGCCTCATCGGCAATACGATCGATCTCTTCTAATGTGAGTTCCTGTTCCTGTGCCTCCTTGTC
>JAUWSR010000210.1 GCA_030609975.1 Acidobacteriota bacterium
ACTACGGGACGCCCTTCATAGGACTGTGCTAAAAAACCTCCTTTGCCTGTGACTTTTAGCCTTCCAGCCTCAGTGATGGAGGTTACCACCAGCCCCAACTCATCGGTGTGTGCTACAAAAACGAGATGAGGGCCCTCGCTTCCCACCGTAAACCAGACATTGTGCATCTCATCTCTTTGCACCTCAACGCCCTTAGGGAGCAACTCCTGTACAACATCGGCCACCCGGGCTTCGTGTTCAGATACGCCAGGCACCAGGACCAATTTCTTGAGCAGGCTCCAAGCAGACGGTTCCGCCTCCTCATTCATTCCAACAGCAGGGAAATTCATCATCAGTACCAACGCCACAACCAATATCAACAGCTTTTTCATGGCCGCCTCCCTTTTTTGATCACGGCTTCAATCAGGAGCTTTAAAGCCTTGACATCCTGCTGGGATATCACTTCCGAAGGGGTATAGGGAAACTTTACCGGCAGAAGCAAGCCCACCGCATCCCCATCCGTGAAAGCACTCAACATAGGTGAGGTGAATTCTTTGGCAGATAAAAGCTTGATGCCTTTGTCTGCCGCGGTTTTTTCGATCAGCCCCCTCAGAGCAGAATCTTCACTCCCTCCGATCAAGACCGGACCGCTGCCGATCTCGATCCCGGTGGCGCTTCTCATTCCGGTGGTGAAGGAGTCCACGATCAAGATCTTTCCAGCTTTTAAGTATTTTTGCGCCCTTAAACTTCCAAGTGACACAGTTTTTCGATTCACCCGCGTCATCTGTTTCGTCTGAGCCAACCACGCAAAGGTTGTCCCGCCGCCTGCTTGACGGGATGCTGCTTGAGCCACCTCCGCCACCAGGGCGGTACAGATTTTGGTGCCCAAAGCATATCCAGACAATTTATCCCCAGCCAAAGGGAACAAGGACGACATAGGAGTTATGGGATCGAGATTGGCGATCCCTCTCTTTTCAACCTCTTCCCTGCTGCTGGCCCCGACATCCACAAAAGCATACTGCAGCGTAAACTCTTTCATAAGATTCTGACGCCGTTCCCGGGAGAGCGTATGCGAGGATGGCAAAGCCAAAACACCGGAAACCGGTCCTTTTTTGGTCCATATGGTCAGCGGATGACCGAACTGATACACATCAAACAAGGAATGCGGTGAAAAGACTCCCCGGTAGATATTTAAATACCCATCCACAGTGATTCCGCTCACGACATAGCCGATCACATCCATCCCGGTGAGGACGGCAAGCTGGGCTTCGCCACTTCCAGTAGTGAAGTAGAGACTGCCTAGATTATCCTGACCGAACGCGGCGTTTTCAGGGAAGAATCCCTTCAGTTTTTCCGCCAGAGGGCTTTCATATCCGGTAGGCGACGGCACATCGAAAAGGTCAGCCACCTTTTTTTCCAGACTGTTTCCCTGGGCAAAAGTTGTCCCCAAAAGAAACGTCAATAGGATCAAGCCGATTACGGATTGTTTAGATCGCGGTTGTCTTAAGTGCATGTGTGCTCCCTTCAAAAAGTGGCATAGAAGATTAGTTTGAGATAGGACGAAAATACAGAGAATGAATATATAGAAGATAGAGAAAAATGTGTTGAGACCGTGTCTATAGTTATTTCCCCTTAAGGAGGCTTTCCGCCTTGTCAATATCCGAGACATCCAGAATGACCGCGGCTGATCTGCCTTTTTTTGTGAGTGAAGCGTAACAGTACTCGATATTGACTCCGCCGCGTCCCAATTTTGTGGCTACTTCAGCTAAGGCGCCCGGTCTGTCCTCCAGATCGACCTTCAGCACATCTCTCAACTCGGTCTCATACTTAAATTTTTTCAGGACTTTCAGGGCCTTGTTGATCTCCTTTACATAGAGCTTGGCTGAATCCTGAAAAAGCCCGATGGCTTGGATGTTGATATGGTTATCCGCCAGATGGGCACACAGGTCACCCAAGGTCGACGGTCGATTCTCTAAAACGACAAAGATCTCTGTGATGCGTTTCATTCTTCCCCCTTATTTGGAATAGACTTTAAGATATTGGGCCCTGAAATAGTTATTCGCTTCTCCCAGGTCACGAAAGCTCAACTCCTGTTTTTTAAAGGACAGGTCTCCCCTGAAATCCTCGATACTGGAATAACGATGTTCCTCCATCCAGGACGAGAGCCCCTCAAGGAGTTCACCAATGGCCTGCAGTCCTTTTTGGTAGAAGAGCGAACAGATCTGAACCGCAGCCGCCCCCGCCAGGAGCTGTTTGACAATTCCCTCGTACCCGCGGATGCCTCCGGAGGCAGAGAGGTCTGCCTCAACCCGGTCAGCGATCAGCCCCACCCAGCGCAAAGCCTGATTGAAATTCGCCTTCCCTTTGCGGCTGTAGGTCGTCTTTTTTTCGATATCGATATCCGGCTCCAGAAACCAATTGAAAAAGACCAAGCCCTGGCCACCGGCTTCCGCCACCTGCCGGCAGAGATACGGCAGCGAAGAAATCTGGGGAATAAGTTTTACAGAGATCGGAATAGAGATCTCTTTTTTGACTTCTTTTATGATATTCACATACTGCGCATCATGGGAGGAACAAGAATAGCTGGGATCGATGGGCAGGTCGTATATATTCAATTCCAATCCGTCCGCCCCCGCCTCCTGAACCTGATGGGCAAAGCGCGGCCAGAGAGAGGAGGTCTGACAGTTGATGCTGGCGATAATAGGGATGGACACCTCTTTTTTGGCTTCCTCTATCTCTTTACAGATGTGGGCAGGGGCATATTCCAAGAGCCCACCGCTGCGCATGTAATCCAGAGCTTCCGGATACATAGAATAATCGGTGTCGGGAATGTCCCCTTCCACCAGGAACTGTTCTTCAAATATAGATTTGAGAACCACCGCGCCGGCCCCTGCATCCTCACATCTTTTTATGCCTTCTGCGGTTTTGGAGAGGTCACTGCTGGCAACGATGATGGGATTCTTTAACTCCAATCCCATGTAGTTGGTTTTTAGATCCGGCATATTTTTCTCCTTATTCGCTCAGGAATGTTCTCAAAACTCTACGATGTTGGGGATCAGCACCTGCGGCAGTTGGTATTGAGAAAATAAGTCGTTGAGCCCGGTGGCCGTTTGACCAAGATAGCGGTTGACCGTAGCCATAGCAGCCTGAAACTCTTCCTGAAGTTCGGTGAAGTAGGCCCTCTGTGCCTCCAGGGGGCGGGAATTGGTCCCTTCTATACCCCGGAAAAGCCCGTTTAAGCGGCCGCTTAAGCGTGGACCTTCGCTCCAGAAGGGCCTTCCCTCGGGTTTTGCCAGTATATTTTGGATGTCGCGGATCAGGCTCAAATGATCAGTCACAGCAGTAATGACTTCGGGTGGGATACGCTCTCCCTGGCTTTGTAGGATTTTATTCCTTTCGGTGAGCTGCTCCTGGAGGGAATCCAGCGCCCTAAGAGCATCATTGACATAGGACACCATGTTGCGCAGTTCAAAGGACATCCCTTGGACCATGGACAGGTCACCCTGAGTGACGGTCACAGTGGGATCCATCCTTATTCTCAGAGGCTTTTCGAAGCTCTGCTCACCTACAATCAGGCGCACCGTGTAGCTTCCAGGTAGGGCTTGAGGCCCGCGCGGTCCTCCGAAAAAGAAATCCTGCTCCTGAACTTCCTGCCTACGGGGGCGAGGCCCTTCGAGACGCAGGTCCCAAGCTGTTCGGTTCAGCCCTTTTTCGCGCGGGATGTCAGTGATCCGGCGGATGATGTCACGTGCAGCATCCATGATCTCCAATTCCACCTTTGTGTCTTTATCCGGTTTCTCTTTGAGGTAATAGGAGACCAGCGCACCATAGGGGGGATTTGGGCCCTGGAACACGCCATCCCCGATGCCGTAACGTGTCGGTTTAGTAGCAAACCGTGTGGCTGTGCGGGTGGTGAAGATATAGGCGTCCTGGTTGAGTATCTCGGGTGAAAGTTCCTGTAAAAACGACAAATTGTCAAAGATCCAGAGGCTACGGCCATGTGTACCCAGGATCAGATCATTGTCCCGGGGATGGATAATGATGTCATGGACCGCCACCACCGGCAGATTATTCATGTGGAGCTTGATCCAGTCGAAGCCACGTTTAAAGGACACGAACAGCCCCAATTCAGTCCCGGCATAGATGATCTGGGGATTCATGGGATCCTCCCTGACCACCCAAATATAGGCGTTGTCAGGAAGATTGCCGGTGATGTCCTCCCAGGTGCGTCCAAAATCCGTGGTCTTGAACACGTAGGGCTGGTAGTCATCCAGCATGTGACGGTCAAAGGCGCAGTAAGCCATCCCGGCTGAGGTCACAGACGGTTCGATATGGGAGACCGGAGAATTTGATTCCAGATCAGGGATGCGGCCAACAACTCTATTCCAAGCTTCTCCGTCGTTCATGGAGACGTGGAGGTTGCCGTCATCGGTACCTGCCCACAGGACTCCCGGTTGCACGGGAGATTCGGCCAGACTGATGATGGTCGTATGATATTCGGCGGTGGTATTTTCCGGCCAGGGAGGGCCGCCGGCACCCCTCTGTTTTTCCGGATCATTGGTGGTGAGATCACGGCTTATGATCTCCCAGGTGGAACCAAAATCTTCGGACTTGAAGACCACATTTCCACCCACATAGAGCGTGTTTTTATTGTGCGGCGATAGTACGATGGGAGTGTTCCAATTGAAGCGGTAGCTGAGTTCGGACACGGGTGCACCGTCAGCCCTCCGAGGCTGAGGGCTCACATCCTGCTGTTCGCGGGTGGTCATATCGGTACGCACGATCCCCCCGCCCTGAGATTCGCTGACGAAGAGCTCGGGATTGTCGGGATGGACCACGACATGAAAACCGTCGCCGAAACTGACCATGCGCCAGTCATCGTTTATAATTCCAAAGGGTTCACGAGACCGGCTGGGTCCATACCAGGTGCCATTGTCCTGCATCCCCCCGCCCACATAGTAGAAAGGCTCGCGGTTGTCCGCGTATATCTGATAAAACTGTCCGATCGCAAAATTATTTACATAATCCCAGTGTTCTCCGCGGTCATGGGAGACACTCACGCCGCCGTCCTGGCCTTGCCACATCCGGCTGGGATCTTCGGGATCGATCCAGAGGCTGTGGTAGTCGACATGCGTGGAGGGTGAGATGCGTTTGAATTCCTTCCCCCCGTCAATAGACAGCCAGAGGCGGGCAGATACGGCATACACACGGTTCTCATTGGTAGGGTCGACACGCAGATCGGTGTAATAAAAGCCACGCGAGACGATCTCGACGTCGGTGTTGACCAGGCGAAAGGTATCCCCGCCGTTGTCAGAGCGGTAGAGGGTACCTTCTTTGGCCTCGGTCATGGCATAGACCACATCGGGATTGCTGGGAGCCACTTTGACGGCTATACGTCCCACCAACTGGGGAAGGCCGTTTGTGAGCTTATCCCAGGTCAGACCGCCATCCACGGAGCGGTAGAGTCCGCCCAGGGTATCCCCGCTTTTAAACGTCCAGGGTTTGCGCTCGAAATGCCAGAGAGCCGCGTACACGATATTGGGATTCTGTGGATTGATATCCATGTCGGCCACACCGTGGCGGTCATCCGTAAAAAGCACCTTCCGCCAGCTGTCCCCTGCGTCGGTAGAGCGGTAGACGCCTCGTTCCTGATTGGGACCATAGGCACGGCCCAGAGCACCAACGAAGACCACATTGGGATTTTTAGGGTTGATGACGATCCGGGATATCCTATCTGTATCACCCAGCCCTAGATGAGTCCAGCTGTTTCCTCCGTCAGTGGATTTGTAGACTCCATTGCCGAAGGAAACGCTGTTGCGGACATTGGCTTCGCCTGTGCCCACATAGATCACCTCAGAGTTGCCCGGTTCCAGTGCGAGGTCTCCGATCGAAGATACCGGCTGATCGTCAAAGATAGGGCTCCATGTGGTCCCTCCGTTGATGGTTTTCCAAAGCCCACCGGAGGCGCTGCCCACATAGAGGACATTGGCATTGCCGGGCACACCTTCGATATCTGAGACCCGTCCCATCATATTGGCTGGACCGATATTCCGCCATTTGAGGTTTTGAAAGAGTTCCGACGTTATCTCTAATGGGTTTGCTTGTCCCTTCTTGGATTTGGATTCGCCTGTACTGGTTACGCCGCTAAGGCAAAGGAGGAGAACAGCAACGACAACAGATGCAAAAGTCCCGCGAATACGCATAAAAGCCTTCCTATTTCTATAGAATAAAAGGATAATACCCCACTCCACCAAAAACTTCAATCCCTTTCCTTTGGGGACAGTCCCCCAGAATACATTGAAAATAAACAAGTTATCATATATATATCGCCATTTTCTAGCTTAGATGCGGATTTTGAGGGCCCAAAGTGAACTCTAAGACAATCGTCTCATTTGGTCAATTCAGTAATCTCACTCTCGTGCAATTGTTTATTGAGGCCGCCCCTAAAAATGTGTAAACTGCAGGTATGTATACGCAAGTTAACAAAACAATCATAGAAAGCCTCAATGGAATCGTAGGTGAAAAAAATGTGATCCTCGATCCTGAGATGATGCGGGACTACAGTCATGATGAATTTGCCCTGAAGGAAATCGCTCATCAGCCAGAGATTGTAGTGAAGCCGGGAAGCACAGCCGAGGTCGCTCAGATCTGTCGCTTGGCTGAGGACAAGCGGATCCCTATAACACCCCGGGGGGGCGCCACCGGCCTCTGCGGCGGTTGCGTGCCTTCTTTTGGGGGCATCTGCCTTTCGCTCGAACGTATGAACCGGATCATCGAAGTCGACATTGATAATCAAATGGCCGTGGTCGAAGCCGGTGTTACGCTTATGGATTTTTACGAAGCAGTGAAAGAGGCCGGACTCTTCTTCCCTCCCCATCCCGGCGATGAAAGCGCCATGTTTGGAGGCCTTGTGGCTACCAATGCGGGCGGAGCCCGGGCAGT